>SEBM01000627.1 GCA_004296145.1 Flavobacterium sp. | reverse complement strand
TTCTTTCCAAATACTCATCAAATTCCTCAAAACATGAGTATCACTATTTAGAAGAGTTGAATCTTTTCTTAGATTTAAAAAGATATTTTCCCGAAGAGATTATCTACAAAATGAGTTTGCTGGTTTTTTCTAAACTTGATTTTGCTGTTTCTCAATTATCAGACTCGAATACTAATGATTTTTCAAATATCAATTATATTAAATACGACCCTTTTTATCATTTACTATCTCATTTTGCAACGATCGAATTAGACCGAAAAATGGTTGCTTTATTAGATTTGGTTTCTCAATATTACAAAAAAGGGACGAATATCATTTTTCTTAGATCTGTTGTAATATCAATGGCATCTTATAATGCTTATATTGAAAATTTAAGAAAAATATTTATCGAAAGTAGAGAAATTTTAATGAAACCAAAAGAGAAGGATGAGAATGAAAAAATACACGTTGTTTTAAAAATCATTCTTGCTGTTGTCTTTCTTTTGATAGCTTTACACAAAGCTGGATTTTTCTAAAATTAATTTTTTGTATACTCTTTTGCAAAACGGTTAAAAAGAGTATGTTTGTGCCTCAAAATTAACAGTAAGGATGAACATAATAGAATTATTTGAAGAGTTAAAAATAGATAAAAACAATATTCTGTTAGCTTCCCCAGAAGACATAATCCGAATAGAAAAGCAGATTAATGTTGAGAAAAGAATAAATCCTGATATAGATGTTAATGTAGCCAATAATCTGATTTTGGCTTTAAAAGACTATCGCCAGGAACTTTATTTTATAGCTTCAAACCGAATCCTGTACACTCTTTTTTCGAAGAAAAATTATTCCAGGCATCATTTTCCTCCTCTTCAAAGAGAATATGATGCTGAAAAGATTCAGTCTTTTATCAATCAGTTTCTTAATGACGATTTAGTGTTGTATTTTGATCAGAATTTGTCTCAGAATAAATTTGATATGATCAATGATATTTTTGATTTTAAAAACTGTTTTCCTGAAGACGCCCTTTTTCAATTGAATAAAAAACTAAATATAAAGTTAGATTCTGTACTCGTAAATTTGAGCCAGAACAATTCAGAAAACAATTCGGCTATTTCGTATGTAGAATATAGAAGTTTTTATGTTTTGTTGTCCTATTTCAGTTCTATAGAAATGGATGATAAAATCAGAAGTCTGGTAAACATTGTTTCAGAACGCTACAA
The DNA here is from genome assembly GCA_004296145.1 of Flavobacterium sp. Classification (GTDB taxonomy): domain Bacteria; phylum Bacteroidota; class Bacteroidia; order Flavobacteriales; family Flavobacteriaceae; genus Flavobacterium. Next base: position 1,116 of record SEBM01000627.1, on the reverse strand, counting down.
TGCTAATAAACTATCTGATTTTTATACGACTTGTATATCCTCAATGCAGGGATATGTAGCTTTTGATCCGGGTCTAACTAGTATTTTGGTTAGAAATAGGGAAGCTGCCGTTTCTAACAGTATTGAGAGAAGCTCATCAGGTAGTTCATCGGGCATGTCTGGAAAAAGCATCTTTTTTATTGTAATTGCGGTTCTAAAAGTATTGTTTCTTTTTGCTAAATGTTCGAGTCATTAACTTGTAAACGAGTAAATTAGTAAAAGAAAAACTTTCTAAAATGGAAACAAATCAGGATAGCATTAATTTAAGAACCGATCGAATATTTTCATCTTTAAAGAAAGTTTCCAGAATTGTTTTGACCATTTCATCTATACTCCTGCTTCTTTCGATAATTTCACTATTAGTCTACAGAGGAGAATGTTATAATGTTAACTCTAATGTTGGTTTTATAATATGGCCAACAATAATAGTGTCAATTTATTCAATTCTTTGTTCGTTACTTACAATTATCATTTTCATGATATACAAAGCGTACAAGCGTCTATTAATCTGGTCAACAATTAAAAACGAAATTTTGCTTTTAATGCTGACGGGATTACTATTGGCTGTTTTTTATTTTTTAAATGTTTATACTATCGAAAATTAATTTTAAAATTATGAAAAAGCATTTAATTGTTATTTTGGTAATATTCTCCTTTATATCTTGTAACAAAATTGAAACTCATCAAACTCTTGATAAAGAAGATATAAAATATATTAAAAGTTTAAATCTTTTAACTGACGGAGAGAACATCTATAAATTCTATAGTGAATATAAAAAAGATGTAGCGGGTAATTTTTTTACTGACCGAAGAATTGCTACATATTGGATAGACAATAGAAATCCGAAAAAAAATGAAATAAATTCTGCTTATTACAAAGAAATAAAAAAGATAGATACTGTATTTAATGCAGGAGCTACTTATACTCCTTATATTCTTGTAACTAAAATTAATGGAAATACTTTTAAAGTTAGTGTTGACGGTGATAAGAAAGAAATCAGCGCTTTTTTTAAAGATGTTCTTAGGGAGTGGAAAACAAAAAGGTGAGTTTAAATCATTCTATAATTAGCTATAAGG
>SEBM01000626.1 GCA_004296145.1 Flavobacterium sp. | reverse complement strand
GTGAGTTGGTAGTCACGTGATAGCTTTTTTTCGGAATAATCAATAAATGATTAGCTCTCAGAATATCAAAAAAACAATCTCTTCCGATCTTAAGCGACTTTAGTTCCTTTTTTAAGATATGTCCCGTCCTAAAAATCCGATACAGATTATAGGTCAAAAATAATTAATTTAAACCAAAGCAAAAACGTTTTTGCTTTGGTTTTTGTTTTTGTAGGTTTTCATTTTTAATGTTTCCTGCTCGTGCATTTGATTGGGAGTTAGATAATGGTTTGAAAAATGAGGTCTAATTTCATTATATATTTCAATCGATTCATCTACGAGCTTTCTTCTCAATTTAGTTTCCATATCATATTTGTCGATATCAAATTCCTGTTTCAAAATACCATTAATCCTTTCTGCCACAGCATTCTCATAAGGATCTGAGTTTTGTGTCATACTGCATTTTAAGTGGTGTTTTTCTAAAATCCTTTGGTATTCATTCGAACAGTATTGTAAGCCTCTGTCTGAATGATGAATCAACGATTCTAAATTCACTTTCTTATTTCTCAAAGCTTTCTTTAGGGCTATCAGACTGCTTTCCGTATTGAGATTGTCTGCAACGTGATGCCCTACGATTTTTTTGGAATAAGCATCCGTTATTAAACTTAAATAACTCGGATTCTTCCTGTTTCCAATATAAGTAATGTCTGCCACCCAAACTTGATTTGGCTTGGTGATTTGATAATCCAATATCATATTCTTGTGCTTTCTAAAGCGATGATGGGAGTTGGTCGTGACGTGATAATTTCTCTTGGGAACAATCAGTAAATGATTTGCCCGTAAAATATCAAAGAACTTATCTCTGCCGATATTCAGTAACTTCAAAGGTTTCTTTAACATAAAATACAATTTTTTGCCACCGATTTTCGGCTGTATCATACGCTTTTCTTCCACCAGTGCAACTACTTGTTGAGCTTTACTTATACGCAATGTGCTGCGTTTCAAACTTCGATAATAGACTTGTCTATCCAATCCGGACAATCCACAGGTAAAAACTACAGTTTCTTTTTCTGTTCTGCGGAAGTTGCTGATTGTGCGGATGCGGAGTTTTTTCTGATGTCAATCTGATATTCACTCTCCGCAAGATCGATCATCATATCGAAGAAAATTGCTTTTTTATCGGCAATGTAGGCTTGTCTTTCAAGTAATGCTTTTTGTTTTTCGAGCAATTTTACTTCAGCCTCCAATTCCATAATTTTTTGTTCAGGAGTTTTTTGCATAGAATTTGGTGTTTGATTGTCCCAATCAAAGTTACCATATTTTCTGAGCCAGTTTACAATAGTGGAATGAGATTGTATCGCATATTTCTTGCGACAGTCAGTAATTCCTGATTTACCTGATTCAATTTCTTTTACAATCTGAAGTTACAATCTGAAGTTTCAAACTCAAACTGTAATCTTTCTGCGTGCGCTTGACATAAAGCGTTTCTAAGGGTGTCTTCATAACGATTCTTTATTTGTGTATCGCTATTTCAGGACTAGACATTTTTTAGACTAAAAGAGAAGCGCCTCTATAGAAACCTTTTTTTATTAATTTTTTTTCGGAAGTGATATAATACTCTGTAGTTTCTCCGGAGAGTATTCTGTCTACTAAATCATCTTCTCTTCTTACACTAATATCAAAAGATGCAAGATTGGTTACGGTTATTTGTCTTTCAGGTATGAATTCGCTTGCCAGTTCCAAATATCTTGGTCTAAATTCTTCCGTAATGATGATTGTATTTATTTTGCTTTCAGCAACTATAGGGTAATCTGGGTTTATGTGTTCGACGGCGAATTGATTCAGTTTTTCTTCTACAAATGAATGACTAGCATAATCTTGTGACTCTACCCAGGATTGAGTTGCTGCGGTGTTTGCCGTCTTATTCCAATTGTTGATGTCGGATTGAGAGAAATCCCCTTCGCTCCACATTTTATACCAATCAGAAGACCACTTTTCATCAATACCTTTTCGTAGTTTTAGCATCGGTATTCCTTCGCCATTTATTCCTGTCTGATTAGCAAAAGCCAACTGGTATGAGCTGTCTCCTGTAGAAGCAGTAGTTCCATCCCAAGGTGCATAGGTCATTACACCGGCATAGTTGCCAGAACCTTTAACTAATGAAGCATGTGCAAAATCGAATCTAACTCTGTTGCCACTTGTATTTGGTTTAATATCATCAGGATTTCTAGTACCGTCAGGAGATGTTACAAAATTGTTTGTTATTGTAACGGCGTTACCGTTTGATAATGTTAATGTTTGACCTCCTAATCCTTCTACACCTGTTGATAAAGTTTGATTTGGGAAATTAGCATTGATCCATGCTTGAGTAGCCATTGGTACATAAGTTCCATCAGAATGAATGAAATAAGGAACACCAAATGCAGAACCAGAATCGAAAGCCAAACCCCTTACATTGTCTTCATTTCTTGTAAATCTATTACTTATCCAAGATTCACTTGCATATCCTGCTGTTGCATGATTACCCCAATTATAAGCTTGATTCCATTCGTTTGAGTCCCCAAAATTAGAAGTCACTAAATTACTATTTGGTTCAATAAGTAGTGCTTGTTGATAAGATGTTCCATCATTTTCTGAAAACTCAAAACTATAACCTAAACTGTTAGCATTAGAACCTCTTTTAAGTCCTGTTCTCCATTGTACTCCATAAAACTTATGTATAAATCCTGCTACAATACTATTTATTGCACCTGATATATTATAGGTTTGAGTATAATTAGCTTCATTACCTAAAAATGTTACTGTAGATGTTGGGGCAAAATCCTTAGCTGCTATTATTGTCTGAGGTGTATTTAAAGTTACATAATTTCCAAGTTTGTAATTAACAAATTCTTGAGTGGCTAATGCTATATATGCAGTTGTAACTCCATTATCATAATATACATATGGATATTCAGTTCCATTAGCTGTAGGTAATTGTCCTGACCTAAAACCAATTGCCTTTGCATTTTCTAAAGAATTAACTTTTGTATCTGGATTAAAATTCTTATCATGCCATAAAACCATAGGTTCATTCCATGTATTAATATCCCCATTTTTACTTCTTATAGCTGCATAATTACTATTATAGGCTGCAAATATTTCTGTATTATATTTTTGGTCAGTCCCCCCAAATCCTGATACATTTATTACTGAACCTAACTTTCCTTGTCCAGCCCAATTATAATCAAACCAAGATTTATTAGTGTGAGTATCAGAAGCATTATTTAGACCATAAGTAGTATCTATCTTATGAACATAATTTAAATCATTAGCTAAAGCAAATTCATTTAAAGCTTTAGCACCACTTCCAGCAAGTAGTACAAAATCATTACCATAACCATTTTTTATATACCCATTTGCTTTTATGTTTCTATATCCTATATCATCCTGACTTTTAAAATGGAAATAACCATCAAAATTCATTAGACCCGTGTCCATACCAGAACTGTAAAAAAATATTCCAGCTTTTGCACCATTTACTGCCCAAAGTTGAAAAGTGGTATCAGTTCCATTATTACTATTAAAAAATCTTTTTATAGCATTTACATCTTGATTGGTATTCGTAGTCATCAAAAACTCATCAGAATTCAATTGAATATATCCTGAATCACTCCATCTGAATTGAGAATTATCATTTGTAACTAAATATATTTTTCCTTTTTCTCCCGGATTGGGCAGATTTTCAAATGTGTCAAACTCTAAAAT
>SEBM01000625.1 GCA_004296145.1 Flavobacterium sp. | reverse complement strand
GCTTGGTTTTATATTATAAGTAGTCATTAGCTGAAATATTTTAAGTAAATTTTATAAAAAGCAAAAAGCACAACAGGCAATCCTACAAAAAACCAAATTGGTGTTCGTGCAGATTTTTTAGCTTCGCCTGCTTTTGTCAAATAATTTTCGGGGAAATTTTCCTGGTCCAAAATTTCTCCACAAGCATTGCATTGGCTCACTGCATATTTGTGTGTGGCAAAAAAATAGGGCACAAACAAAAGATGCATATAATTCTGAAAAACAGTAAATTGTACAGCGTTTTCTTTCTCACAAGATTGGCAATTTTCCGTAATTGTTTCGTTTGATTTTAATTTGGCTGGGCGTTCTCCGTGGATCATTTTCTTACACTAATTGGGTTTTTATAAATTTTTATTCTATCATTTTTGGGCACAAAAAATGCCGATAATTTTCATATCGGCAGAAGAGAAATATATTTTTTTAAAATTATTCCGGTTTAATTTTTACTATCTTATTGTTTCTCATCACAACAAGTTCTGTTTTTTTATGCTTTTTAAATTCAAGTAATTTTTCATACGTTTTTTCGAGACCAACTAAAATTTTATCCCGAAGTTCTATTTGTTTCTCTACAGTCGTCATATAGTATTTTTTAATTGGTTAAACTTAAAATCATTTTTAATATCAAATTTTCCATCGATGTTTTTTTCTCCCAAAAGTTCGTGTTTTCCATTTGAATTATCAAAAATAAAAGCACCATCAACTATTGGTAAATAAATTTCAAAAAGGTTTTTAATCCCTCTGTAATATCGTCTTTTGATAACTTTCGGTTCAATGTTATGCCCTCCTTCCAGAACTCTTATTTTTACACGTTCTGTGGCTAATTCTACATTTTGCAACCAGAAAAAGAGTAACGTTACGGTGTATCCTTTTTCTTTGGCTTCAATAATTTTTTGTTTGTAGCTTCTGGTAGATAAAGTAGTTTCAAAAGCAAAACTTTCTTCATTTTTTAGCAAATCGTTTATCCTGTTTAGCATTAATCTTCCTGCTTCAAAAGCCATTTTTTCTGGTTGAAAAGGAGATAAGCCTTTTGCAATTTCATCTGCATTTACAATCTATAATTTCAGGAAGTATTGTAAACGAAGCGGTTGTTTTACCTGCTCCGTTGCAACCTGCAATTATATAAAGATTTTTTTCTTGCATATTGCAAACTTACAAAATAAATACAAGCGTTTTTAATTATTAAGTAATTTCGACTTTGCAATTTTTCTTCTGCCGATAATGTCAATGAACGTCTTTCTTGTTACTGCTTTCTAGCCTTCCTCATTGACATAAATGGAAACCTCGGTGACTATATTATTAACCATAATAAACATCAGATTGGTTCCTGCGGCTATATCTTCCAAACTAAAAAAGGTTTCTGTGGTAGAAAGTTTATGGGCTTTATCGTCCCACCGTTGTCCGACAGAGAAATTTGGATAATCTTTGTACGCCTTAAAAAGTTGCTCTTTGGTACTGCCAACTCCCAAACCGCTTTTGGTTTTGAAAAGTGTACTTTTTGTAGCCAATCCATATACTTTTAGCTCATTTTCAGTTGCTCCTTCATATAAAGTAATCCCATCCAATTGTATTTCCTGTCCTTTGTAAATTGCCACGTCGCAATCGGTACCATATTGTCCTTTTCCTTTGCGCAAAGGCTTTTCTGTAATGGCCTTGACTTCTTTTAAGGTCATTCCGTGTTTAAAAGCACCAATTCTTAAAGTGGTCAATTCGGCATTTTGGGCGTTTAGTTTTGTTATTGTCAGCAATAAGCAAAAGCAGAGTAAAATTATTTTTTTCATCATTTTTTTTATTTATATTTTTGTTATTTGACTTTAATTATCCCTGGTCTGTTTTAAATTTTCATTTACTTTTCTTCTTCTAAACCGACTGCTTTCCCGTTTTCAAATTTTACATAATAGAAGGTAGATTCAAAGTTTTTTTTATCTTTTGTACTCACTTCCAGTTGCTTTTTCTGAGCATCGGCACTGCTGTACATTACTTTCGATTGGTTGAGGAAATCACTGGGTTCAAATTGTTGTAATTCAGGATCATATAACCAAAAAATACTGTATTCTTCTCTGCCATTTTCAACAGCCAAATCATAGTACATCGAGATATCAAGATAACCGTCAAAATTGAAATCTTCTAAAAGAAGCTCGTTCGTGATGGGTCTTGCAATGAAATTTTCTAAAATCTGCTGTTTTCCAGACATATTAAATGTGATTTTCAGCTTACTGACGTACAAATTATGTTCAATGTTGCTTACAAAGGTTTGAACTTTATAATCCATTGTTTTTAAATTATTTATCGG
>SEBM01000092.1 GCA_004296145.1 Flavobacterium sp. | reverse complement strand
ATTTTATGTCGCTTGGAATATAAGTCCACACAAGATGTCAATAGTCCAAATACTGCAAGAATAAAAATTGTCCATCGTTTGATTTTCATTTGTCTGTCTTTATAATACCGCATAACGTTGAAGCATTGGCGTTGTGGCGGAAATAGCATTCCGTCAGCCGAATATAGCACAAAAGCTAAATAGTAGTACAAATGTTGAGCCTATATTCGTCAGCCGCCATAACGCCAATGCAATGTTGTGTGCAGCTTTTATTCGCAAGGTTTGTATACATTGTATTTATAATGTCCTGTTACTTTGTCAATACATAAATGACGAACTACGGAAGATGTCGATGTTATTTGATAATTTCCGCTTGTTGATATTGTCGGTTCATTGATTTTCGCAATGTTTGTCAAACCGTTTAATAAAAGTTTTCCGATATGTTTCACTTGCTCAAAAATTTGGATTTGAAGGATTGTCAAATATTTGTTTACAAGAAAAAAAATAGATAACACAATCTCCTATTAAACTGTCGCTTGTCACAGAATAATAAGCCGTCATATCATCAATAAACAACTTTTGTATCTGTTCTATTTCGTTGGCTTTTCTATGCAAGAAAATTTCTCGCATATAAGTCATCATTATAAGCCCATTTTTCAAGGTTGGCTTTTAACTCAATTTCATCGTTCCAATCAAATTTCAGAATTTCGTCCATTTATATTTTTGTCAGGTTGGTCGGTCTAAAGTTGCACACAACGGTTTAGGGCTTGGCGTTGTAGGGGAAATAGAATTCCTTCCGCCCAACTACAACAAAAAGCCAAATTGAAAAACGAAAGATAAGGATTTATTCTTCAGCCCCTATAACGCCAAACCCATGTTAGCTGCCGTAATATTGTCGGGTAAGGTCGTAAAATTGAAGTCTGTCCACTTTGTCTGGAAGTCCTGCAACTTGTCCGTCGCCCAATTCTATAATAATCCATTCGCCATTTTTTGTCTTAGCAATGTCCATAGAAAAAAAGTTGCTTTCAACTCCGTTTGCAATGTCCTTGAATAAGTCAAGCGGCGGATGTTCGTCTGCTGAGTATTCACCTTCTTCCCAATAGTCGTAACAGCCCAACAATTGTCCATTTAAAAAGAATAAACGATATTCTTGTTTTAAAGGCATTCCGCTTTTTGAATGAGTTGTCAAATCGTTTAGTTCAACAAACTCTCTGATTACAAGCCCTTCGTTAAGGTCTGTATTTTGTAGTTCTACAAATTTTTCAATAACCGATTTTACTTTGTCTTTGTCCGCCGCTGATGGAATATAGCAAGCGGTGTCCCAATAATGTTTTTGTGATTTTACAAAGTCCTTTACGATTAAAGGTGAATTTCCGAATGTCTCAATTTCATTAAACACCTGGTCATAATTTACTTTTTGATTTTCAACGGTCAGCCAAATTGTCGTTGGCGTATGTCCAATTATAAATTTGTAACTGTCCGGCAAGTAATGGCAATTCTGATATTCAGTCGGCGAATTTATAAGCAAATAATTCTTGGTCAAAAGTGCGTTATAGAGCAAAGCGTATTGATTTGGTTTCAGCATCCAACCTCGGTAGATTATTTTCTGCAAAGTGTCGCTGTGCTTTATTCTTCTTGTTGCAAATTCAGCGTCATTTTCTTTTGTCAAACTCTCGTAACTAAAAAGCTGTGTCGTAAAACCGTTTTCTCTTGCCGAAACAAATTCGTCTTCGTAGTCTGTGTCTACTGTAGGTTTATTGTCAAATGGATTGTCGCAAAAAAGTATGTTCATATTCAAATCGTTCAAGTTCGTAGAAGGTTCGGAATTATGGCAGCTAACGTTTTGCAGCTTGCCGAAGGCGGGGCTTTCGAAGCACCATCTGTCAAGCTACGATTAATGTTTATTCGGAGCTGAAAAGTTTCTGCCACCACGAACGCCCCGCTTTTGGCAAGGTGCTGTTAGTTGCAGTTTTTCTTTCGAGTCGTTGTCTATATTGATTAAATAATTCTTTAATTCTGTCGTCCCATTTGCCGATTACAAAAGTAATGTCATCATAAGAAACATCTTTTACTTTGTCGAAATTGTCGTAGGAAAATTCAACTTCTGAAATAATTTCATTTCCTTTTATTTCTCCAGTTGATGCAAATTGTGTTATGCCGTTATATGTAATGAACTTACCCGTATTTGTCTTAACCATAAATGGATAAAAAGACATTCTAATTTCGTCTGCCAACGTACTTGCAAGTCGCAGGTCGTGAGTTAACGCAAGTTCGCTTGGTCTAATGTCTGCAATGTCACTTAACAAAAGTACTTTCTTGAAATACCTTTGAAATGGTGGAGCCTGTGAAAAATGAAATAAACAAAGGTCGACACGCTGCCCACTATTTGTTGTAATTGTTGCTGGAAATTGGAGATTGTCGGGATACAACGAATATTGAGAAGATGGAAGTCCGCCAATTTCCTTAAGTATTTCAAATTGTTTGTCGGTTGGAAGTAAAGTTTGTTTGTCCCATTTGTGAAATAATTCAAGTTGGTCTTTAGTTATAAATCTGGCAATTGTCTCGGCAGGATTTATATACCAAAGGTCACCATTGTCTTTTCGTATGTGAATTTTACCAAAGCTTATTTCTTCTTTAAAGATTAACTCGTCATTGATTGCTTTAATGTCTTTATTCTTACCGTCCTTTGAAGATTCGATATTGAACTCTATAATTTGTCCTGAAGGATAGTCTGTCGTTGATAAAAACATAATGCTCATTGTGTCGTCTTAAAATTGCAACTAACGGTTTAGGGCTTGGCGTTGTAGGGGAAATCAGGGAACGTCAGCCCAACCTTGTACTAAAGATAAATTGAAATACAATACCTGAGCCTTTATTCTTCAGCCCCTATAACGCCAAACCCCTGTTGGCGGCTGGGCTATTTGGGTCGTCCTATTGGTAGTAGTTTTTGATTCCAATTCCGATTGTCCAAAAGTTTTTTGCTTTGGTCAAATCTTCTTCAATCCAATCTTTATTTTCTTCATACTCATTGTTCACTTTCATTTCAGCGATGCTTTCTTCTATGTCTTTTGGTGTTGCGTCTCTCCAAACCCCAACCGCAATGTTCAAAAAACCAAAACAGTAGTCAGCCTCACTGTTGTCTATTCGTCCATTATTTTTTTCGGTAAGGACTTCCAATAATTGGTCAGCCCCGATTTGAAAAGGGTTAATACCATAAATCGAAAGTTCTGTCCTTTCTGGAAAAGGTCCATAGATAAATTCTATAAATTCGATTTTGCCATTTTTGTCAAGGTCAATTCTGAATTCATAATCAGTATAAAACAAGCGATTTTGGTTTGAGTTCGTCGATGGTTGTCCCAACAGTTGTTCAACCTCCGATTTGGATTGTCCTAATGAGATTTTTCCTACATTTTCAATCTCAACTCCGTCTAAAGGTAAAATTTCAATCTTTGTCATTTTAAAAGTAATTCGTCGTTGTAAGTAGGGTCGGTCAGCATTGCCGCCAACGGATTAGGGCTTGCCGAAGTGGGGGAAATCAGGGAACGTCAGCCGAGCCCTTGTACAAAAGCTAAATTGAAAAACTAAAGTTGAGCCTTTGTTCGTAAGCCCCCATTTTGGCAAACCCCTGTTAGCGGCTGCCTTGTCGGGTCTCAACAATATAGTGTGTCATTTTTCTTATGTGCAATTTGCGTCGGGTTCTTTAAATACCAATCAACAATTCTATTTGTAATTCTGTCATAAATGTCATCTTCTGTGTAAGGGCTATTTTTTTTCGCTAACCTGTCCAAGTCGGCATTAATTTCTGTTGTTTCTTTTTTTGTAAAAATGTTCTCGTCAACTAAGTTTTGTCTTAAATAGTCAATTAGTATTCCGTGGCAATTTTTATTAAAGTTACCATTGCCGTTCCTTTGTGCTTCATCTCTTAGTTTTTCAATTGCCCTTAATAATTCACCTTGCACGGTGTCCGCCTGACCTGATTTAGGAACAAGTTTTTGCCAAATTACTTTAGCTGTTGCCATATAATTTTTGTCATTGATAGAATTATGCAAGTAAATTATGTCTATGGTAGTGTCTATTTTTTCATTCGGTGCTTGTATGATTTTTTCTTCTGGTAATAATGAATTGTCAAACTTGAAGTCAATGTCATTAAGGAACTGACTAAATTTTTCTTTATTCCACGACATTCCCATTTTAATAACTTTGTCTGTAATTTCTGCTCCTTTACTTGTTAAGTATATAGCACTTGGAATGGGGTCAGAAAAAGTATTGGTAAAAATCTTGGAAAGTGGCGTTAGTCCAAATCGGTCTTCTTGCTCCAAGTTTGCTCCTGCTTCAACTAATAGTTTGATGCTTTCCAGTCGCCTTTGTCCGCAAGCCTCAATTAGTGCTGTGTCTGTTATACTTCCTAGAACTTTGTAATCAATATCTTCAACCTCGTTGATTAATTTTTTTAGTATTTCTGTCCGTTCTAAATAAGCGGCAACGATAAGCGGTGTTTCACCTATTTCATTAGTAGCATTAATTCCAATTTCTTTCAAAACTTCAAGTGCCTTTTCTTCATTTCGTTTTTTGCCGTCATACCCAAGAAGGTTTTTAAACGTGTCAACTGTCTTTCTTGCCATAATTGTTTTTCTTAATGTCGATACTTTCGAAGGGTCTGTGAAGGTTGCCGCTAACGTTTCGGGGCTTTGCGAATTTTTGATTTTACTTGCTGCAATTAGCCACAGCACTAACTTAATAAATAATTACTGAACCCACATATCGCTGGTCGCCCAAAAATTAGCAAAACCACTGTTAGCGGTAGGGCTTTATTCATTTTGTCTTTCCTTTCTGTTTTTCTCTAATCTAGGTTTTATTGGAACAAATTCCTGTTTATAACAAGGTTCCATATTTGAGAAAATACCTTTTTTGAAAGCTTCAGAACGAATGTAAGTCAATTCTTTAAATCGCTTTTTTCCTAACCTATCAATTTTTCGAAACGACATAAGGTCATATGTTCCACTCAGAAGCAATATAATTTCTAAGTTCTCACAATCTTTTGATAATTCTATAGTTGTCCATTCGTAACCAAGTCCACTAATAATTAATTTAGTTTCTTCTAAAGGAATTTCGATTTTAAATTTTCCTTGAAGGTCGGTTTTAGTCAAAATAGTAGAGTCAGAACTTTGAATTCTTGCGAAACCTACTGTTTCCAAATACTCGTCTAATATTTTCCCATAAACAACTCTTGTCTGTCCATAAATTCCAGAGCCGCTAAAAAGAAAAGAACACAATAACAATATCGATATTTTCATAGTTTACAGCTGAATGTCGTTCATAGCCTTACCGCTAACGGATTAGGGCTTGCCGAAGTGGTGGAAATCAGGGCACTTCAGCCCAACCCATGTACTAAAGATAAATTGAAAAACTGAACTTGAGCCTATGTACTTCAGCCACCATTTTGGCAAACCCCTGTTACCTGCCGTTTTGTGTCCAAAGAGGGTGTCTACAAAATTGCTTGTCCACGCTCTGTAATTTTAAAAATGTGGTTTTCAATGTCAATGCAACCTAATCCTTCTAGCTTTTTTAAAGTGGCAAATATTTCAGTTTCGGTCAAAATGTTTTTATAACGGTTATTTATGTCATTGAGATTGGTCGAACCTTTCGACACAAAGTTTATAAATCGCAAAAATGAATCATCCCGATTTGTCACACCTTTTACGATATGTAAGTAGTAAGTCCAATTTTGAGCCGCTGCCTGTTCAAAAGAGCTGTATCTATATATTAGTGAACTCAAAGTGCGGTGATTTTCATTAAATTGACTTTCAAATTCATATTCTATACCGTCAAAAGCTACTATTTCAAAAGAGCCAAATTTTCTTCTGTCTCCCTGTAAATCTGATTTCTTGTAGTTTGTCAAATTGCTTTTAATTTCCTGATATAATTGATTTTTTATTGAAAGCAGTTTTTCAGTATCGAATTTTATAATGCCATTTTCCTTATTTACGTTTTCTAACTTTACCAACTCGTGTAAATACAATGGAATAGAAAAGTCTCGAAGGTTAGTCGTGTTGCCATTGATTTGATAAATTCCATATACACCGTCCTTGTAAAATTCATTAAGCTTAATTCTTACATTTTGCTCTCTGTTTAAATGACAATGGTAACAAATCTCTTTTGGCAAATAAGGACTGTCAGTTGGGATAATTGATTTGCCGCAATCTTCACAATTAATAGCTAAATGTCTTTGTGGCCAACTTGGACAGTCATTATCTGGCTCCGTGTGAGAAGGGAAATAGAAAGTTAGACCATACTTTTCAGATACTTTCTGTCCCCATTCTTTTGCTAATTCAGCTTCAGGCCAAGAAGGAACTTCACCATTGAAAAGTCTTATGTCACCGCCAAAACTCACAACACCTAAATGCTGAATTGTTTCTTTTTTCCAAATGAATTTGCCTGTTTCAGTATATAAATTCAAAATTAGAAACCATCCTTGGGTGTCGCCGTCCCATAAAGCCTCCAATACAGTTGGTCGTCCTGAAACCTTTTGTATTTCGCTGTCAAGTATGTCAAAGGATGTTATGTTTGGCATGGTGGTCTGTAAAATGGCATGTAACGTTTTGGGGCTTTGCGTTCGGGCGGGAAATCGAAGCACAAAAGCCGAGCCTTAGCACAAATGTTTAATTGAAAAACTACCGTTGAATTTTGCACTTCAGCCCGCCTGACGCAAAACCCTTGTTAGCACCAGTAGTTTTCGTTTAGCTTGATAGTTTTTATTTTCCGTGAGTTATTTTAATAATTTTATTATCAAACGCATTTATAATTATTAAGAATGTGCCTCCTAAATATCCTTTTGGAAGTGTTCCAGTTATTACCCAATAATTGTCTATTAAATAAGTTTCGTAAGGTCGTTGTTTAGTTATGTTATCTTTTCCATAAATGCTGAAAAGAATTGGTTCGGCTGTATTAATTGCGGTTAAACTGTCTTTAATAATTACAGATTTATTGTCAATAACATTATGTTGCTCTTTGTCAGTTAGTGCAGATTTTAATTCTTGTTGAGCGTATGATTTTCCAAGAATGAGGCGGTCACTTTTACTTTGCCCACAAGCAGTTAAGGAAATTGTCAGTACTGCCAAAAAGAAAATAGATTTTAAGTTTATCATTCGTATGTTCGTTTGTGTCGTTACTATTGGTGCTAACGTTTAGGGCTTGGCGTTGTAGGGGAAGTCAGGGAACGTCAGCCCAACTACAACTAAAAGCCCGATTGAAAAACGAAAGATAAGGATTTATTCTTCAGCCCCTATAACGCCAAACCCACGTTACCTGCTGGCAAGGTCGGACTTAAATCCCTCGATGCACCTTGTCACCCAATCATAATCAGCAACGTCCTTTGCTTTGTCAGGATAAAAATATACCGCAAGTAGTTGTTCGGCTGTTGCAGGAAATATATTGTCGTGCCAAGCACCATCATACGTATAAATGTAGCCTTCTGTCAACCTTGCAACAGCAGCAGCTAAATGGCCATATGCAAGACTCATCATAGGTGACTGCCCAGCAGAACGCCTAAAATACCATTCATACTCGCAATCGATAATTTGTTGTTTAAGTTGAGGTGTAACGATAGTATGGTCCAATGTGTCCTCAATGTAACTTTCCCAATCCGAAAGACGCTCTGATAGTTTTTCACAATATGCATCTGTTCCGCCGTTAGATTTATCTACAGTAAACCAAGCATATTCATTATCAGCCCAAATAAATTTTGTGTTTGGGCTAATGTCATTTACATAAGCTTCTTTGTTGTCGTGGATATTTACTAATATGTCAACAGATAAACTAATTGAAAGTTTGCCAAGCTGATTTTCTAACGTCTGTTTTGCAAGTGTCAAGACATTTTGAAATGTCAAACTGTTATCAATCTTTGTCGGTATAATGTTGAAAGTCGTGCTCATATTGCTTGCAGGTAACGTTTTGCAGGTTTGAGTTGAGCCTAATTACTTGCACAACAAAACCCACAGCACTAATCTAAATAAATAACTACAATTTTTGTGTTCGCACTTCGCCCAATGCTTAACTTAAACCTGTTGTTATGTGTAGTTTTAAATAACTTAAATTTTGTTTAGCTTTTTTAAAAACTCTTCGATGAAAGGTCTGGTGTATTTTTCTATAGGGTTTACTGTGATATCGTCATCTGTTCTATAATATTCGCCTGCATCAAAAGCTTCATAACATTCAATTACATTATTAGGAATGGGATAATTTTCGATATAATAATTATTTGTGACCCAAAAGCCCCAAACGTTGTTCATAATTTGGTCTCCGTCTTCGTAGCTAATTTCATTCCTAAAGAATTTTAATGCAACCATTATAGAAAGATTTTCTATTAATTCGCTGGGGAATTCTCTTGGATTATTGAGAATATTAACCAACTTATTTCCAATCAATAATTCGTTCATTACTTTTTCAGCCGTTAGATTTTTGTCAATCATTTTCACTAATGAAGTTGTCAGTAGAAATTACACATAACGTTTGGGGCTTTGCGATGGTGGGCAATCGAAGCAAAAATCTTCAATTTTGCACAAAAGTTCAATCGAAGAAATACCGTTGAACTTTGCTGTTTCGCCCCACTATTGCAAAACCCTTGTTAGCTACAGTATCTTTATTCTTATGTATTGGTATTTGTTATTATATAATCCTTTTTCATTCCAAAATGATTTTACATTGTGAACCGTTAAATACAAATATCCATCTCTATTCCAAAACATTTCGTTATTTTCTAATAATGGCATCCATTTTTTGAAACTTGCACTCATTTTTTGATTTACCTTATTTTCAGAGATTTCGTAAAGTTCTAAATCTGCTGTAGTTTCATAACCGTTTGAGTTTATACAAATAATATTTTTTTTGTCAGGCGAAATGTATGGATAATCTACAAAAGTATTGGTTTTTTCTCCGCTAGTTTTGTCAACGAACGTATAATCACCACCTTCATAATAAGAGCCAGCAATTAGATACTTATTTATGAAATCCATTTGTCCTACATAAGTAAAAATTTGCATTCCGTCATTATCTTCTGGTTTGTCAATATACTTTACAGTTTTATTTTTACATTTCAACTCTGTAATTCCGTTTTGCTTTTTTACAGCGATTGTGTCAGCTAAAAGGAAATTTATTGCAGTATTTTTCTTGCTGTCAAATAAGGCTTTGTCTATAAGCTCTAATGTAATATATTCTGTAAGTTGTTTTCCATTTTCAAAGAATTCCGTTTTTTGGTTTACATTCAAGGAAGAAATTATATTTAGGTCAGAAGAAACTAACAAATCATCATCTGTTTTATTTTCAGAAATTTTAGGTTGTGTTGCAATAGTATCTCTAACCAAACTCTGCGGTGTCACTTCGCTTTTTTGATTATTGTTATTGCAACTGAAAAGTGTCAGAAGTAAACTGCAAAAAGTTATTTTTAGCGGTGTTGTCATAATATTGTAGCTAACGTTTTTGGGCTTTGCGATGGTGGGGCAATCGAAGCACAAATCTTCAATTTTGCACAAAAGTTGAACCGAAGAACTACCGTTGAACTTTGCAGTTTCGCCCCACTATTGCAAAACCCTTGTTAGCGGTAGTGTTTATTATTTCTTCCCAAGTTCACAAGAAATAGTTGTATCTTTTATTGGTTGGGTTTGTAATTGTTCTGACTTTATTTGTTGTATTTGATAAATTGATTTTTTAGATTTTAGTTTTATCGGCGAAATATTAAGATAAATTCTACAGGTTACTAATGTCCATACATTTTTTTTAGTTTTGTCTTTAGGTGGAATTATTTTAGGTAATCTCTTGAAAACTCTTATGATTTCTTCATTAATAGGTTTATGTCCTATAGGTTTTAATAATCTTGGATAAGTTAGACTTCCGTCAGAAGCAATTAAAAAAGTTATAGTTACAAAATCTTTGATTTCATTCTCAATTTCGTAGCGTTCATCAATAATTCCGCCGATTAAATCTCTTTTTGTAATGAAGTCCAAATATTTTTCATTTGTCTCAAATATTTGTGAATTTTGCTCAGCTCCAAAAGTTTTTATATTACCTGAATTATAGTCAATATTTAAACTGTCTTCCACAATATGAATGTCTGGCAAAAAGGCATAAGATGAAATTTTAGGAATAGTTTCAATTATTTCATAATTAGTTTTCTGTTGACTAAAGCATAGAACAGATATAAAGTTAAAAAATGTCAATGTAAGTAGTTTCTTCATAACATTACCGCTAACGTTTTGGGGCTTTGCGATGGTGGGGCAATCGAAGCACAAATCTTCAATTTTGCATAAAAGTTGAACCGAAGAACAGCTGTTGAACTTTGCAGTTTCGCCCCACTATTGCCAAACCCTTGTTAGCAGATGGCCTTTTCTGTCTGTCTAATATTGTTATCAAATATTTTTACTATATCGTTCAATTTTACAAATAATTCTTTTGTGTCAATTTCCAATTTCGGTCTGTCCCACGTTTCAAATTTTTCTTTGTCGTTGAGCCTTGGCCAAAAGATAAAATCATAGAAGTAGTTCCACACTTCTTTTATTAATTCATTGTCAGCAAAAACTTGAAGGTTGACATTTCTTTCGTCCTGATTAATAAAGTCGCCAAATAAGTTCACGAAGTTTGCAAAGTCTTCAACCGTTTCGATGTCCAAATTGCTTTTATCAATTTCTCCTAAGATTTTGGCGATGTCATAAGTACAATATTCTTTAACTTCTAAATCGTTGAAATTCTCAAGCCAAGAATTAAGATTTTCAAATTCGATTAGTTTATAAACTGAAGATAAAATTGTTGCTTTTAAATTTGTCAGAGATGTAACTGCAAATATTTCCCCACTTTTAAAGGTCAAAAGCCTGTCTGTGCTATTTTCGTCTGTGTCAGTATACCAAACTAAAAATAAAGAACTTTCAAAACTTGTCGAACAATACTTGATTATCCAAGTCGAATATTTTTCACTCAAATCGTCAAATGTTTTTATGTCGTGTTGTTCTGTCATAGGCTTTCTGCTAACGTTTCGGGGCTTTGCGATGGTGGGACAATCGAAGCACAAATCTTCAATTTTGTACAAAAGTTCAATCGAAGAACTACCGTTGAACTTTGCAGTTTCGCCCCACTATTGCAAAACCCTTGTTAGCGGTAGTACATTTTTTCGTTATTCAATTTATCTAATTTTGATGTTGTTAGTCTCAAATTGTCGATTTGCGTTAATTAATAT
>SEBM01000624.1 GCA_004296145.1 Flavobacterium sp. | reverse complement strand
CAGCTAAGGTAAATGCTAAAATGCAGTATTATCAATTACAAAAAGCCATAGGAAATTTATAAAAATGAGCACACATATACAAAGTAAATCTGATAAAATTATCAGTAAAGTAACAACCGTAATTGCTGTAGTCGTACTCGTTGTTTTGTTAATTTGGGCAGGTAAAACATTGTTCGGTTACTTGAAATATGAAGAAACAAACGACGCACAGATAGACGAATATATTAATCCAGTTGCGGCAAGAGTAAGCGGTTACATTAAAGAAGTTAGGTTTGAAGAAAATCAGGAAACTTATTATAATGATCTGGAGAATGTTAAAAATACAGATGCAATATTTGATGAACTTTCTAAAGAGTTAAAAAAAGTCAATGAAGATTTAGTTTTTTATTTTTCTAAGAAAAATAAAAATAATATTAGAGAGCTTACAATTTCAGCCGATGGAATTGAAAAAATATTTCCTGCTGTTGAGAAATTAATTAAAAAAGCACCAAAACTAAAAAACTGGAAATTTAATGCTTTTCGTCAACCTATTTTAGGAGATGATTTAGTAATTAATTATGATGATTTAGAGATTGGTTATTCTGATATTTTCTATAGAAGCCAGACGCAGGACGGGAAATTAGGCATAGAATTAAACATAAGGAATTTTGATGGAAAGGGCAGCACACAAAATGCCATTTATATTCTTTTGGATAATTTAATTGGAGAATATAACGTAGTAAAAAAAATTGATTGGATAGAATGGGTTAAGCTAAATGAAAATGATACAACAAGTTTAAAACCACTTATTCAATTACGAGAAGAAATTGATAAATAAAAAAACTCCTTAAGAAGTTAAGGAGTTTAATTGTATATAAAAACTAGTTTTATTGACCAGACAAACAAGAGTCCAAAATCGAACGCTTGGTATTTACTATCGAATTATTTTTATAAATGCACTATAAATATCATCCTTAATAGAAGTTCGCATATAAGTCATATTTTCATCTTTTCCTTTAAAATCAAACTGAATCAATCCGGCATCACAATAATAATATACAGATTCTTCATCCGGGAATTCAAGATTTGAAATAGGGAGAGTTGTTAGTTTTGCTTCATATAAAATGGTACCATTTTCTATGTCCAATTGAAAAAGTTTTCCTTTTCGGGTATAGCCCCAGATATTATCATTATGCTCGGTAATGTATAAAATATTGTCTTCTTTAAAATCGGTTTTCCAAAGTTGAGTTCCTGTTTTTGAATCAACAGCATATGCAGAAGAACCGGCTGAACCTTGTGTTCCGAGATATAATTTATTGTCTTTGCAAAGTATACGTTCCTTGATGTTGTTTTGATTTTCATCAACTTTAAATTTCCATATAACATCCAATTTATTTGGGCCTAAAGCAAAAACCACATCTTTTTCATTTGCAACAAATACATTTTGACCGTCCGTCACAGGTTTTCCGTATATAGTTTCTTCAAAACTTCTTTGAGATAACATTTTTCCTGTATTTGCGTCAAAACTATAAAAATTGGTTCCGCTTTGCGTAAAAATTTTATTGTCAAAAAACAAAACCGGAATATCATTATTAGAAGAATCCAGTTTATAATTCCATGCTAAACTTCCATCTTTTAGGTTAAGCGCATAAACAAAACCATTTTGAGCCGTTATATATAGTTTATTATTATTTATAACCGGAGCCTGATTTTTAAGTACAATTTTATCTGTAATAGTGCCGATTCTTGATTTCCAAAAAACATCACCACTTTGGTTATCAATTGCAAAAATTTCACCGTTAATAAACGGAACGTATAAAACGCCATCATGCAACGTTACCTGATTTGCACACATTTCGGTATAATGGTCTGTAGCTTTTACAGTCCAGACAATTTGCTCAGAATCTAAATCAAATGAAAAAAGATTACCGTCGTAATCATAAATCAGCACGCCATTATCATATAAAGGAACTTTTGCAAGCGGACTTATGACTTTATTAGTAACCTTGTCATTAACTGGTGCAGCCGGATCAGAAACAGTTGTTGAAGTGACAGGCACTTGCCCAAACATATTTATAACACTAAATGCAAATAAAATAGTCAGTAGGTTTTTTTTCATTTTTAAAATTTGGGTTAAAAAATGGAGCTAATATTTATGCCAAATGTAGTGAAAATTATTGGAGCGTTTTAGAAGCCAGAAGTTCTTCAAATTCTGAACCAGAGTTCAAAAAGCATTTGATATTAAGAAATTTTATTAAATATTTTTAATTTATCGAGTCGGTTTAGGTACTTTTATTTCTTTTTATGAAGACCTAAAATTCGTATAAATAATTATATTCATCAATGATGTTTAATAA
>SEBM01000623.1 GCA_004296145.1 Flavobacterium sp. | reverse complement strand
TAAGATTAATTTCAGGATTACGGTAATTTATGCTTTAGACAAAGAAACTATTCTGATAGGAACTCAGGATGATGGCATAATGGTTTATAATATCAAAACCAAAATAACTTCTTCATTAGAATTTACGGGAAAAGATCCTGTTTTTGTGCGACAGTTTAAAAAGAAAGGAAACGAAGAATTGTGGATTGCCAGCGAATCGGGCGTTTATATTTATGACCTTAAAACGAAAAAAAGCGTCAATATAAAAAAGAATTATAATGATCCGTATGCAATTTCAGACAATGCGGCTTATTCTATTACAATTGATAAAGAAAACGGAATCTGGATCGGAACTTATTTTGGCGGTGTCAATTATCATCAAAAACAATATACACAGTTTAAAAAGTACTTTCCGCAGAACAATCAGAATTCTATTAGCGGAAGCGCCGTTCGTGAAATCCATAAAGACGATTCGGGCGATTTATGGATTGGAACTGAAGATGCGGGTCTGAACAGATTTAATCCGAAGACACAAAAATTCACTTCCTATTTACCAAACGGCAGCAAAAGCGGTGTTTCGTATTATAATATTCATGCTTTATTACCTAGAAAAGATAAAATCTGGGTCGGAACTTTTGAGCACGGTCTGGATATTCTTGACCGAAAATCGGGAGCCGTAATCAAACATTACAGCGCCAACGATCCTGCGAGCGGGCTGCACAGTAATTTTATTTTTTCTTTTTATGAAAGCAAAAAGAAACAGCTTTTTGTGGTTACGACATTGGGGCTTTATACGTATAATGAAGCGCATGATAACTTCGATATTCTGAAGATATTTCCTGAAACAACACATTACACCAATTTTAAAGAAGACAGTGATGGCAATTACTGGGCAGGAAGTTACAGAGACGGATTGTTCTTTTATAATACCAAAACCAGAAAAAAAGAGGTTTTTATATACGATTATAAAAACCCGGACGGCATCAGTAATAATTCTATCAATTCTATTTTTGAGGACAGCCATAAAAACTTGTGGTTTGCCACCGAAAATGGTTTGAATTTATTTGATAAAAAAACAAGGACTTTTAAAAAATTCACTACCAAAAACGGTTTTCCGAGTAATGTCATTTATTCTATTATAGAAGATGAAAACAAGAATTTATGGATGACGACTTCTAAAGGTTTGGTGAAATTTGGTCCTGATCATAAAAACATTAAAATATATACCACCGCAAATGGTTTGTTGAGCGATCAGTTTAATTATAGTTCGGCTTTTAGAGATTCAAACGGCGATATGTATTTTGGAAATCTGAACGGAATGATCAGTTTCAATCCGAAGAATTTTACCAAAAATAAATATACTCCTTCTATATTTATAACGAATCTGCAAATCAACAATAAAGATGTTGACGCCGATGAAAATGATTCGCCGATAAAACAATCTATTTCGCATATTGACGAATTGGAACTTAATAATAACCAATCGTCTTTTAATCTAGAATTTGCTTCTCTAAACTACACGGCACCAGAGCTTACGGAATATTGGTACAAACTGGAAAATGTCAACAATGACTGGGTTTATCTGGAACGAAACAATAAAGTTTTCTTTACGGAACTGGCGCCGGGCGATTATGTTTTTAAAGTAAAATCACTAAATAGTTTCGGAATCTGGAGCAAGGAGATTAAACTTAAAATTAAAATACTGCCGCCTTTTTACGCCAGTATTTATGCTTATTTTTTGTATTTTTTACTGATGTGTGCCGGGTTTTATCATGTGATTCGTTATTCGCAAAACCTGACTCAGATTAAAAACAACAGAAAAATAAAACACCTGAACGACGAAAAGGAAAAAGAAATCTATCAGGCCAAAATCGACTTTTTTACCAATGTTGCCCACGAAATACGAACGCCATTAACGCTGATAAAAGGACCATTGGAGAAACTTTTGGTCATGGAACATCAATTGCCGGAAGTACCTCAGAATCTTTCTATAATGAAGAAAAACACGTCACGCTTGTTAAAACTGGTAAATGAATTACTTGATTTTAGAAAATCGGAGATTGGCGGTTTGAAACTCACTTTCGTGGAAGCGAATATTTCGTCAATGGTTCGGAATTTTCATTTGAGATTTAGTCAGTTGATTGAGGAAAGGCAAATTGAATTTGAACTAGAATTGGGTGATAAAGAGATTTTTGCTTTTGTTGATAAAGAAGCTTTCAAAAAAATCCTGAGCAATCTGATTAATAATGCTATAAAGTATTCTAAAGAAAAAGTTTCGATAACCCTTTTCAGGGATGAAAAAAAACTGACTTTAACCGTTAAAAATGATGGAAAAATGATTCCGTTTCTTTTAAAGGATAAAATC
>SEBM01000622.1 GCA_004296145.1 Flavobacterium sp. | reverse complement strand
GCAGATAAATATTATGGTTTAGCGGTTGAAGCTTATGAAAAAGCAAAAACACTAGATAAATATCAATCTAACAACACCTTAATTACAGCTGCAAATCACAATATCAATATTAAAAAACAGAAAGACGGTAATAGGGCTTATCAACAGAATGATTTTATAACCGCATATAAACTGTTAAAACAGGTAAGCGATTATTTTCCTACAGACACAACCTTAGCAGTAAATACAGCAATTTGTGCACAAAATATTCAGTATTACAATGAAGCATTGGCTTATTATAAAAGAGCAAAAGATAATGGAATTAAGAATCCTATTGTGTTTCAATACTTAGCTAATATGTACAGTTCTAAATTTGAAAGCGAATTAGCTATTAAAACCTTAGAGGATGGCTTGGTTATCAATCCATATCATCCATATCTAACCAACGATTATATTAACTTATTGCTTGATAATGATAAGTACGATAAAGCGGTTAAAATTATCGAAGGATCAATTGCGTCTGAGAAAAGAAATAAATTGTTACTTTACCTCTATGGTTATCTACAGCAATCAGAATTGAATAATAAATCTACTGCTGAATTAGCATTTAAAAAGGCATTAGATATCGATCAAAATTATTTTGACGCATTATATCAACTAGGTTTAGTTTATATAAATAGTTCGAACGACGCTCTAAAGGAGAAAAACAAACAGAAAACGAATTCTTTTATTAACCGTGCAGAGCTAACTTTATTAAGAGCTCACGAGATTAATCCTAATGATAGAAATACAATTCAACTTTTAATTCAAATCTATACCAGAAAGAATAAGGTAGATAAAGTTCAAGAATTAAAAAGGAAATTAAACGAATTTTAATAGACATTCTAAGATATAGATGGAGCGGTGTAAAATTTAACTTAACATAATGTTAATTATAAGACAATACTTCTAGATAGTAGGAGATTGCCGGTTACCATTAGTTTTATTAATTTCAATTTATAAAACCAAACTATTAAATCATTATACCTAAGTCTGATCTTCTTCATTAGTTTCAATAACATTCATTCACAAAATAATATAGATTGGGTTGGCAGCTATAAAGCAAAATCTATTTCAATGGGAAACGCCTTAGTTACAGTCGATAAAGAAAATAATGCAGTTTTTACAATCATTAATAATTATAAATATGAATGTAAATGTAAAATCTTAAACCAAAATACACTCTGTTGTTATATGGTCAAATTATTAGACGGTAGAAATATTTTAAGTCCTAAATCAGGTGAATTTCTTTTTGCGATTATTTATGAAAAAGGAAATTATTAGCTTTTTTTTAGAGGTGATAATCCTCCCTTCACTAATAACTTACCAGCAGACAAATTGTTTATGAGAAAAGACGCCATAAAATTTATTAAGACAAAATAATAAATTTCAATTTCATTTTACTAAATTTGTTAGTATTATGAAGAGAGCTGGAACTGCAGATTTACCTTTACATTACGGTCACGTTCCGTTATGGCTTGCCGAAAGAATGGGTAAACTGGGTTTAGCGATTACTGAGGAAATCATTTCAAATAATGGCAAAGATGATTTCCTTCGCAGAATGAGCAATCCTTTCTGGTTTCAAAGTCTTGGCGCTGTTATGGGAATGGATTGGCATTCATCTGGAATAACAACTTCTGTCATGGGTGCTTTAAAAAGAAGTATAAATCCTCTTGCTAAAGAATTTGGGATTTATATTTGTGGAGGCAAGGGAAAATTATCTCGTCAGACACCAATGGAGCTAGCGAAGTTTTCAGACTCGAATGGCTTAAATACAAACGACTTAGTTAGGTGCAGTAAATTAAGTGCGAAAGTTGATAACACTGCAGTTCAGGACGGATTTCAATTGTATCAGCATAATTTCATTGTAAGTGATAATGGAAATTGGACCGTCATTCAGCAAGGGATGAATGATAAAAGTTCGACAGCAAGACGATACCATTGGCATTCATCCGCCGTGAAATCTTTTACTGAAGAACCTCACACTTT
Organism: Flavobacterium sp.; assembly: GCA_004296145.1. GTDB lineage: Bacteria > Bacteroidota > Bacteroidia > Flavobacteriales > Flavobacteriaceae > Flavobacterium. Next base: position 341 of record SEBM01000622.1, on the reverse strand, counting down.
TATTTATGGACAAAATCAAGGAGAAATTTTAAATCTGACGGATAAAAGGGCTAATCCGTTAAAACAGTCAATGCTGAGTATCACCTCAGAATCTCCGACAAAGATGTTAACTGAGATAAATAGACTAGTTATGCCAAATCATCACGATGTGAAAGTAAAAGATATTGATATGAAACGATTAGGAGCTATTTTATGGTTAGCCCAAGATAAAAATATCTCAAGTTTTGATGAGCTGCTACTATTGGAAGGACTCGGACCTAGAACTTTACAATCCTTAGCTTTAGTAAGTGAAATTATTTACGGAAATCCATCAAGATTTAAAGACCCAGCTCGCTTTTCTT
>SEBM01000091.1 GCA_004296145.1 Flavobacterium sp. | reverse complement strand
CTTTAACTGAAAATAATAAAGTTATTTACAGCAGTAAAATCATTAAAAAATAAAAAGTAAATAATTTCTAAAACAAAACAGGCAGCTTTTATCGGCTGCCTGTTTTTTTATATTAAAGTCTAAAGTATTTCAAGTAATTTTTTAACTTGGTTCAAATCTGTTGAGGTATTGATTTCAATAAAATAATCCAATTGCCATTTCTGAGTCTTTTGAGCTTGTTTGCTCTTGGTCTCGTCCCACGGCGCATAAACTCTTGTCGCTCTTATTCCTTCTTTTTTTGGAGTAGAAAAAATGCCTTTTTCGAACAAAACAGATTGTGGAAAAATAAAATGTCCCAAAACATCATTCTTTCTAACGCTGACAATTACAAAATCAATTTTATCAGAAATATCAAAAGGCGCAATGATTTTAGAAGAATTTCGTTTCCACAAAGTTACAAACTGCCCCGTTTTGGTAGGCGTTATTTTGGCTTCGCGATAGCAGATATGTTTGTTGTTCAGATCAAAACGATAAGCGCTGTATTCTGCACTTTCTAATTCCGGTTGAGGTTCTGTAAAATCAGGATTCAATTTATCATAAACCAATTCTCTGGCCGTCAATAAATCCTTTGGAATTACATTTTTAATATTCATTTTAAGAAAATTACTTTTGTTGCTTTTTTTTTGAAAATTACAACAAAAGCAAATTAAAACGAAACATTCAATCCGAAATTCAATCCCCACTGAAGCTGATTAAAAGACTGATTGTTCAACGGATTTATGTAATAATTCATAGCTGGCTCTACAAAAAGATTTGTCTTTTTATAAATGCGATATTGAACAGTACTGCTCAGAACAGATCCGTATACAAAATCATTAGCATCAAGATTTTCTCCGATAGAATTTCCATCCAGGGCTACATTGTTAGAAATCAGTTTGCCGACAAAACCACCTGTATTCAGGCTAATGTTAGTTCTGTTTTTGTTAAAAACAGAATATGAAACCTCCAAAGGCATTTCGATATATCGTAAACTCTGATCCAGATTTCCTGTTTGTACATTTTCATTTACTAATGCTTCTTTTGTGCTGTTAGAAACGAAAACATAACCTCTGTTGTTGGCAATTTGAGGAGTTGTTGCAGTTTTAACGAAGAATTCGCTCGAGCTGAAAAAAACACTGTTTTTTGCACTCACATCCATATAAGAAACATTGGCAATACTTTGTCCCAATTCATTGATTTTAAAACCTGAACCAACAGCCCATTTTTTATTGATTTTATATTTTGTTTTTACACCGTATGTGCTGGTTTGTTTAGAATCATTTACATGACCCAAAGTTTTTTCGTTTTTATAATTTTCAGAATTGGCAACTCCGGCAAAAACCTGAACAGCCCATTTCTCAGCATTCGATTTTGGCTTGGTTTCTTTTTCTTTTTTATCCTCCGGATTTTTAATTCCTTTTTCCAGATTTTGAAGTTCAGCCAGTTGTACAGAATCCTGTTTACTTAATACATCAATAAATTTTGAATTTGTTTTCTGATTATCAGCAATAGCATTTTCGGTGTTTACAGGCTCATTTTTAAATGTATTATTGTCTTTCTTTGCTTTATTGTTCAGTTCGCTGCTCAAAGCCGGATCTGTAGTATTTAAAGCTAGATTTTTATTGTTATATGAATTCGGTTTCTCTTCAGAAAAAGGATTAGAAACCTGATTTTTTGAAGCTGCATTAAATGGATTCTGTTTTCCTGAATTAAGTGTTTTTTCGGCTATTGCCTGATTTGTATTTCCTTTTTCAGAGTTAAATATTTGATTTTTTGATGCTGAATTAAAAGTATTCTGATTCCCTGAAATTGCTGATTTCTCAGCTAAAGCCTGATTTGTATTTCTTTTTTCAGAATTAAATGTTTGATTTTTTGATACTGAATTGAATGTATTTTGATTTCCTGAAATTACTGATTTCTCAGCTAAAGCCTGATTCGTATTTCTTTTTTCAGAATTAAATGTTTGATTTTTTGATACTGAATTGAATGTATTTTGATTTCCTGAAATTACTGATTTTTCGGCTACAGCCTGATTCGTATTTCTTCTTTCAGAATTAAATAGTTTATTTTTTGATGATGAATTAAAAGTATTTTGATTTCCTGAAACTGATGATTTCTCAGCGACAGCCTCATTTGTGTTTTTGCTGTCAGCACTTAATTCTTCAGCAGAAACTTTATTGTTGGGTTTGTCTTTGACATCAGTGTGGGCAACAGCTGTTTCTGGTTGATTATTTTCTTTAGAACCAGTAATTTGATCTTTTTCTAATAGTGATTTTTGATCAACTGTAGTTCCATCTGCGGGAATTGATCTGTTTTGATTTGTTTTATTTTCGTCAAGTACAATAGTATTATTTGTAGAGCTGTTATTTCCATTTTTGATTCCTGATCCGGAATTAAAATACTGAACCGTTGGCAGCATGAGTCCTAACAATAAGCATGCAGCAGCCGACCACCAAAGAATAGCTCTCTTTTTCTTTTTAGGTTTATCTAATTTTTTCTCAATCTCACTCCATAATTCGGGTGGTGGAACACTTGAAAAGTTTTCCATTGATGAAAAAATATTTTCTATATTTTGCTTTTTCATGCTATTTTAAAATTTTTTATGCCCAAAATTCTTTTTTGCAAAATTCGCTTTGCCCGGTTTAGATTTGATTTGGATGTTCCTTCTGAAATTTTTAGTAACTCGGCTATTTCCTTATGTTTCATGTTTTCAAAAACATATAAGTTAAAAACCGTCCTGTACTGATCGGGCAGGTCCCTTATAAATTCTAGTAGTTTTTCCTGTTGAATGGGGGCAATGTCCAGTTCTTCTTCTTCAACAAAATCGGTGTCAGGATCAAAAACATCCAAAAAGAAATTTTCCTTTTTCTTCTTATTCAGTGTTTCGATAAGCTTGTTGATGAAAATACGTTTTAACCAGCCTTCAAAACTTCCCTCAAATTTGTATTGATTTATTTTCTGAAAAACAATTACAAATGCCTCCTGAAATACATCTTTAGCATCGTCTTCGTTTTTCATATATTTTAAACAGATACCATACAAAACGGGAGAGAACAACTGATAAATTTTCAGTTGTCCCTCTCTGTCATTTTGCATACATTGCTTAATATATTTTTCTAAATCGTCTTTCAAAAAAGTGGTTAAATTTGTTTTGGCAAAATTAGTTTTTTTAACTCATAAAACTATTTTTTATAATAGTTTAGAATTATATATTAATAGTTTAAAACTTGATAGTCAATGTCTTCTGATGTATGAAGTATATCATGACATACAATCAGAGATATTGTTCTTATTTATTTAAAGCCGTAATCTTATCCTGAATTGCTTTTTTGAAAGCTTTTATTGCAGCAGTCTGATCGGCCGTATCTTCATTATCAATATAGATTTTAGTAACAGCTGCACCTTGATGCAATTCAAAATAAACACCACCCTGAGCAGATGTATTTGGAGATCCAAAAGTTTTGGTTTGCCCTTTTAATGCTGTGATTTCAGCAGTAATGTTTTTTGCAAATAAAGTGTATTCATCTTTTTTGGTTGTTGATGTAAATTTGTATTGACCAAACTCATAACTTCCTGAAACTACATTTAAAAATTTCATTACACTATAATCATTCAGCTGAAAGAATTTTTGACAATCACCACCTGCACATTGACTTGCAAAACTTCCAATAACAATATTGTCGGCACTTGCCGATGCTCTGTTAAAAAACAATCTTTTAGAAGTTTTAGGAATTAAAATATAATCTGCAGGATAAGTTGGAGTAGAAGTGATAGCTTCTCCGGTTTGTGGTGCTTTTTCGAAAAAGTTAATCACGATTTCGCAATTGTTTTCTACAATAGAAGTCATTTTTATTGCATATCCGCTTGTAGGTTTTGCTCCTGCAAAAATGGCTATCAGTTCGTATTTTGTAAAATCTATAGTTGGATCACTTGGGTTAGGACACGTATTGGTGTGTTTTGTAAAATACTCAAGTAACTCTTTTTCCGTTTTTATCTCAATTGCAACAGGATTATTTGGTAATGTTTTTACACTATAATTACACAAAAGAGGAAAACCGGTAAAGGATACATCTACATTCGATCCGCAATCAACATTAAGATCATCATTGCTCAGAGAGCATGCGCTAATTCCAAAAGCTATAAATAAGCCTAGCATTAATTTTTTCATGATATTTTTTTAATAGGTTATATTTACAAGATGTTGTTCTTTTTGAAAGGTTGCGTTCAGGTATCTCATATTTGATGGCAATGTTTTAAAACAGAGTGTTAATTAACATTTAGTGAAATTTCGATTTTAAAATTTTCAACTACGTATTATTGCGTACTTTTACTTAAAAATAAACTTAGATATGTTCGATTTTCTTCCGTTTTTATTGATTTTTATAATTGCTTTGTTTTTAGGGATATACTTAGGAAAATTGTTGTTTTCTGCTAAATCTGAAGCAGAAAAAGTAAGTCTGAACGAAAGATTGACCGCAATGGCAAATCAGCAGCAATTGCAGAAAGAACAATTTGAAAAAGAAAGAAATCTTTTTGAAAAGCAGCTTTACTTAAACAATTCAGAAAAAGAAAATATACGAACAGAAAAAGACAGTCTTGCGATTCAGCTTTCTAAAAAAGAAGTTGATTTTGAAAATTTATGGGAACGCCACAAAGAACAGAAAAACGAAATAAACGAATTACAGGATAAATTCACCAAAGAATTTGAAAACTTAGCCAATAAAATCCTCGAAGAAAAATCAGCAAAATTCACCGAGCAAAACAGTGAAAACATGAAAAATATCCTTTTGCCTTTGCAGGATAAAATTCATGGTTTTGAACAAAAAGTAGAACAAACCCACAAAGAAAGTATTGATTATCATGCCGCATTGCGCCAGCAAATTGTTGGTTTAAGTGAAATGAATGCTCAAATGAGCAAAGAAACCCTGAATCTGACAAAAGCACTAAAAGGTGACAGCAAAATGCAGGGAAACTGGGGCGAGCTGGTTCTGGAACGCGTTTTAGAAAAATCAGGACTCGAAAAAGGGCGCGAATATGAAGTGCAGCAGAGTTTTACCAATACAGAAGGAGCGAGGGTTTTTCCTGATGTTGTAATCAATCTGCCCGATGGTAAGAAAATGATTGTCGATTCTAAAGTGTCTTTGGTGGCGTATGAAAAATGGATCAACGAAGAATCGGAAATTTTAAAAATTGATTTATTAAAAGAACACGTCAATTCTATAAAAAGACATGTTGAACAACTTGGAAACAAAAATTACCATGATTTATATCAAATAGAAAGTCCCGACTTTGTGTTGCTTTTTATTCCGATTGAGCCAGCTTTTGCCATTGCTTTAAATGAAGATTCAACTTTATATAACAGGGCATTCGACAGAAATATTGTAATCGTGACGCCAAGTACGCTGCTTGCCACATTGCGCACGATCGACAGTATGTGGGTGAACCAGAAACAACAGGAAAATGCTTTTGAAATTGCCAGACAGGCCGGCGCACTATACGATAAATTTGAAGGTTTTGTTTCCGATCTGGTAAGAATCGGAAACAAAATCAAAGATACCAAAACCGAATATGAAAATGCCATGAACAAACTGGTTGACGGAAAAGGAAACCTAATTTCTAGTGTTGAAAAATTAAAGAAAATGGGAGCAAAGGCCAAAAAAGCGCTTCCTGAAAACATTATTGTCAGAGCAAATTCTGAGGAAAGTCTTTAGGCCTTAGTTTTTTAGTCCTTAGTCCCTAGAACTTAGAATTTAATAAAGATACTAAGAACTAAATACTAAGAACTAAATACTAAATACTAAATACTAAGGACTAAACACTAAGGACTAAGTACTAAAAAGACTAAAAACAAAAATAAATAAACCAAAAAATATGACCCCTGATTTTAAACCTGTTTCATCCTCCAAAATAAGCATTTCAGAATTAATGCTTCCGTCGCATACCAATTTTAGTGGAAAAATTCACGGAGGATATATTCTACAATTGCTTGACCAGATTGCCTTTGCTTCAGCATCAAAATTTTGTGGAAATTATTGCGTAACCGCTTCTGTTGATACGGTTAACTTTTTAAAACCAATTGAAGTCGGAGAATTAGTAACGATGAAAGCTTCTGTAAATTATGTAGGAAGAAGTTCTATGATTGTAGGCATTCGCGTAGAAGCAGAAAATATTCAGACCGGAGTTATAAAACATTGTAATTCCTCTTATTTTACAATGGTTGCCAAAGACAAAGATGGTAAAAGCGTTCAGGTTCCCGGACTTATTTTATCTAATCTGGAAGAAGTGCGCCGTTTTAGAAAATGTATCAAACAAATTGAAGCCAAAAAAGAAGTCGAAGAACACGCTAGAATTACCAACGTCAATTCTATTGAGGATTTGGCAAGTTTAGATAAATATAATGTATTGCTGGAAATTGGCTAATTGAAACCGTGCTATGTTCAAAAATCAAATTTTAAATTAATATATAATTAAAAAACATAAAAATGATAAAATTCGGATACACCATATTATATGTAGAAAATGTCGAAGAGTCGATTTTATTCTATGAAAATGCTTTCGGTTTCTCCAGAAAATTCATCACTCCTGAAAATGATTATGGCGAATTATTAACCGGAGAAACAACACTTTCGTTCGCTTCAAAAAAACTGGCAGCACAAAATATAGAAGAAGGTTTTATAGAAAGTAATCTTGAAGCTAAACCTTTTGCAATCGAAATTGGTTTTATAACAGACGATGTTGCCGAAATGGTACAAAAAGCCACTTCTTTTGGAGCCGTTCTGGTAAAAGAACCAACTAAAAAACCGTGGGGTCAGATTGTTGCGTATGTGCGTGACCTTGATGGATTTTTGGTAGAAATCTGTACCGAAGTACAATAATTATCAGGCTAATTTTTTCACAAATATTTAGCAGTAAATCACAAGCTGAATGGCAGATTATTTCGTAACTTTAAGTACATGGATTCAGTTCCTGTTTCACGGAGTACTGCCATTCAGTTTTTCTCTTCTTAAAATAAATAAAAAAACCGAATGACATAATTGTTTAATGTTGACGATTATGAAAAGAACTACTTTATTTATTCTATTTTTTTCCGCATTTTCCATACTAGCTCAGGATAAATTTAAAACCAGTACGGCAATTGTAAATTTTGAAGCTTCTGTGCCTTTCTTTGAAGAAGTAAAAGCGGTAAATAAACTCGGTATCATTGTTTTGGAGCCTAATACAAGTACTTTAATTTGTACTGTTGTAATAAAAGATTTTCGTTTTAAAATGGATTTAATGCAGGAACATTTTAATGATAATTATATAGAAAGTCGTCGTTATCCGAAAGCCGTCTTTAAAGGGAAAATTGAAAAATTTGACATGAAAGACATTAGCGAAAATGAAAAAGAATATGATGTAAAAGGCAAACTTTATATTCACGGAAAATACAAAGTTATAGCTGTAAAAGCGCTTATTAAAAAGGTTCCCGAAGGAATTCAGATTGCATCAAACTTTCCGTTATCGGTTTCTGATTTTAATATCGAAATTCCTTATATGGTGGCCAATAAAATTTCAAAAATAGTCCAGACAGATTTGAGCGGAATTATGAAATAAATTTTAACGGATACAGTCAGAAAGTGCAGTTTCAATATCTGAAAATTGAAACTCAAAACCTTCTTTCTGTATTTTTTCAGAAGAAACCCTTTGTCCTTCCAGGACAGCGACACTCATTTCGCCCAAAACAACTTTAAGGATAAATTTAGGAACCTTTGGGAGCCGGATACTATATCCATACAAATTGGCCAGTATTTTTGATAACGTCAAATTGGTTGTATTATCTGTTACGGCCGCATTATAAGCGCCGTGCATTTGTATATCTGTGATTGATTTTAAATAGATTCTACTTAAATCTTCTACACGAATCCACGGGATATATTGTTTTCCGGAGCCTAAAATGGACCCAAAACCAGCTTTAAAACTTGGCGCTACTTTTTTGAGAAAACCTTCATTTTTTCCTAACACAATTCCCGTTCTTATTTTTACAGTTCTTATTCCCAGAGAACCAATTTTAGCTACGGTATCTTCCCATATCTGACAAGTAATTCCTAAAAAATCATTTGCCGGCGGCGTGTCTTCAGTACAAATGTTTTGACTTGTATAAGCACCATAAATTCCGACAGCAGAAGAAGAAACAAAACCTTTTAAGGTCTTATTATTTTTTTGGAGAATAGTATAAATCATTTCAATTGGTTTTATACGGCTTTCCAGAATGGCTTTTTTACGGCTATTTGTCCATCGTTTTTCTACAATTCCTTCGCCTGCCAGATGTATGATATAATCTGCATTCAGAATTGCATTTTCATCAATGAAATCTTTCTTTAAATCCCACTTATAATACTTTATCAAATCAGTGTTTTTTCTTTCGCTTCGACTCAAAACAGACACAGAAAAACCATTAGCAATAAGGAGGTCTGTTAAGTATTTGCCAATAAATCCTGTGCCGCCAGTAATTAGTACATTTTCAGTCATTTGCTTTATAATTTATTTAACACCGCCTTATGTTTAACGATTAATAAAGATACTTAAACATTGCTTACCTTTAGGGCAAATTCTAAATTTAATCAGATGGCAACGAAAAAAAAGATTATAACCAAAGATGATATTGTTTCGATATATATGGATGAAGTTCTGGAAACAGGAAAAAAACCTTCGTCTGTTTATCATTTTGTAAAAGGAAAAGATTTTACGGAAGCTGAATTTTATACTTTTTTCGGAACGCTCGAAGGTTTAGAAAAAGAGATTTTCAGGTTGTTTTTTGCCAACACAGTAGATTTGTTGCACAAAAACACAGATTATGCTGAATACACTATGAAGAATAAAATGCTGAGTTTTTATTTTACTTTTTTTGAAGTTTTAACAGCCAACAGAAGTTATGTTTTGCAAAGCATGAAATTAGATCCAAATCCTGTTAGAAACCTGACACAACTGAGTTTACTTCGCGAAAGTTTTAAAGAATATGTTGCAGAAATCCTGACAGATGATTACAGACTGGAAGTAGAAAAATTGCAAAAATTTCAGGAAAAAACAATTCAGGAAACGGCATGGCTGCAATTGATGATGACCATAAAATTCTGGGTAGACGATTCGTCTGCGGCTTTTGAAAAAACAGATATTTTTATCGAAAAATCAGTTAACGCTTCTTTTGAGTTAATGAATATTGCTCCGTTGAATCACCTTATAGATTTAGGAAAATTTCTTTTTAAAGAAAAAATATACACCAGACAATGAAAACAATCGATTATATACCCACCTCAAAAATAGAAAGAGCCGGAAAACTGGTACAAACCGGAGCTAAAATTGGCGTAAATTACGTTAAGCATTACGCAGAAAAAATCGTTAATCCTGATTTGACACGTCATAAACTTAACGAAAATAACGCCGAAGATATTTACGACGGACTTAAAAGCCTTAAAGGGAGTGCACTAAAAGTGGCACAAATGCTAAGCATGGACAAGAATTTTCTGCCTCAGGCTTATGTAGAAAAGTTCTCTTTGTCGCAATTTTCTGTACCGCCCCTTTCTGCGCCTTTGGTTTTAAAAACATTTAAAACCAATTTCGGAAAAACGCCTTATGAAATCTTTGACGAGTTTAATGCCAATTCTGTAAACGCTGCCAGTATCGGACAGGTTCATTTGGCTGTAAAAGACAATAAAAAACTGGCCGTAAAAATTCAGTATCCGGGTGTTGCCAACAGTATTTCGTCAGATTTGGCTTTGGTAAAACCAATTGCGATCAGAATGTTTAACCTGCAGGGAAAAGATTCTGATAAATATTTTAAGGAAGTCGAAGACAAACTTATTGAAGAAACCAATTACTTATTGGAACTTGAACAAAGTAAAGAAGTGGTTGAAGCCTGCAATAAAATAGAAAATATAAGCTTCCCTAATTATTATCCTGAGTTTTCATCGGAGAAAATTATTACAATGGATTGGATGACGGGAATTCATCTTTCTGAGTTTACAGCAGTAAATACAGATCAGCAAGTGGGCGATAAAATTGGTCAGGCGCTTTGGGATTTTTATATGTACCAGATTCATGTTTTGAAAAAAGTGCACGCCGATCCGCATCCGGGAAATTTCCTGGTTGACGAACATAACCAATTAATTGCACTTGATTTTGGTTGTATGAAACAAATTCCGGACGACTTTTACATTCCGTATTTTGAATTAATCAATAAAAATGTGATTACAGATCAGACGCTTTTTAACAAAAAGTTATTCGAATTAGAAATCCTTCGTGAAGACGATACGCCGGAAGAAATCGAGTATTTTACCGAAATGTTCCATGATTTATTATCGCTTTTTACAAAACCTTTTCAAAACGATACTTTCGATTTTGCAGATGAAACTTTCTTTAATGCAATCGCCGAATTAGGAAAACGTTTTTCAGAAGATACCAACCTAAGAAAAATGAACGGAAACCGCGGTTCTAAGCACTTTATTTACATGAACCGTACTTTCTTTGGTTTGTATAATTTAATGTTTGATTTAAAGGCTAAAATTGTGGTTGATAATTATTTGAAATATTAAGGGAGGAAATTTTCAATTTTTTAAATTCCAAATTCCAATTTTAGGGAAGTAATCCCTCAATCTTGTCA
>SEBM01000090.1 GCA_004296145.1 Flavobacterium sp. | reverse complement strand
GTAGATAGACTTGATAATAAAGAGATTTTCAATGTATTAAGAATGATTAGGAATTCAGCTAATTTCCCTTATTTGATTTTTTTAGTTCCTTTTGATAAAGAATATGCCATAAATGCTTTAACAGAGAATAAAATTTATAATCCAAAAGAATATCTTAAAAAGATTTTTGACGTTGAAATATCTTTAACACCAATAAATGAATCCTATTTACAACCAATTTTTAAGAACATCCTAAACGAATTTATAGACAAAGGGCTTGGAGACTCCACTAGTGAAGAGATTGCAGGCCTAAAACAACAAGTCGATGGCGTGTTTGCAAATATTGGCTTAGTAAATTATAATAAGCCTAAATACTCAACTATTAAAAGAGCTTTATTTAAAATTATTAGAAATAATAGAGATATTATTAGGTTCACTAATAGTATTAAACTATCGTTAAAGCATAATTTTGATAAACTCTATTTCCCAGATTTGATAATTTTAGAACTAATTAAATATGAGAACTTGGTTGTATATAGAAAGTTGTTTGAAGGCAAAAATTACCTAAGAACTATAACTAAAAATGAAAGAAAAGTATTGGAGCTTCATACTGATGATAATAAAGAAAGTCCCGAAGCTTTTAGTTTCATTGACTCCTTTGGTGATTATGACAACTTAATTTTAGAATTAAAAGAAGATGAGAAAGTGAATAATTATATAATTTCTTTAGTGGAAGGTCTGTTTAATGAGCCAGAGGATCAAGATTTTAATTCGAAATTATCGATCTATTATGAATTCAATTATTTAAATTATATACAATTTAGTATTAATGGAATATCTTACGAAGATATTGAAAGCCTATTAGATGGAAAACAAACAGATTGAAGAATATATTGAAAGAGGCTTGGAGCTTGAATTATTAGATAAACTAAATTCTTATGTAATTGATAGTTTTGATAGTAGATGTGAGAATTTAATTAAAATATTAATAATTCTTCAAGAAAAGGGAAAGATTGATTGGATGCAACATAACCAAGCATTGGTTAATGTGATCATAAAAGTGATGCCTGGTATTTTAGCAAGTGATGGTGACTTAGCTAGATTCACACAACTTATTAAAACACATGCAGCATCACCATATCAGAATATATCTTATTTAAATAGACAATTTATTATAGGTATTGAAGATAAGGATGATAAAATCATGAATTCTGGAGTTTCTTTAGAAAAGCTCAAGTCATTTCAAAGCGAAATTAAAAAACTTAATGTACATTTTATAAAAGAAGAAATTAAGAGAGGAAATGATTTTCTATCGATTATTGGTCTACTTTATAATTGCGTTGAAAGATTAGGAGAGGAAAGGAAAGTGTTTTTGATAAAGGAAGCCTTAGTTGCATTTCAGGAATACATAAGTTTAAACCCTAAAAATTATTTAAGTCATTTTATTAGGCCATACTTCACTGGCCCTAATAAAAGTCATTTTGACTATTATTATCATGTTCCAGAGCCCTTTTATGAACAGATCTTTCCAAATGAAGATTTTCCTTTTAGCGATTTCATTGACAAAGCAAATGAAAACAATATTGAAAAGAATTTAATACAAGATATTAATGAAGTGTACAAACGCATTCAAGAAATTAAATCTGAAAATGATAGAAGATTGGTTCTTTTTAGTTGTGAAATGGAGCAGTTAGGTTTTCAGAACCTAGAAAGATTCTTGAAATTACAATCATCAGATCATTTATGGGTAAGGAAGGAATGCCTACCTCCTTATTATAAAGACTAAATCAATCCTTTATTTAGGATATCGAATTGAATATTTTTTTTTAAAAAAGTAAGGTAATTAAAGAGTGTTGACACCGAACGGTTTCGATTACGTACGCCAAATCGTACGCTATAGTGTACGTAAAAAATTAAAAACCGCCTTAATAATTAAATTAAGGCGGTTTACTGTGCGCCCACCTGACGTTCAAATCAGTATATGTTAAAACAATATCGAACACCTATAACACAACAAAATCACACCTAATATACTTTTAAAGACATATTCTAACCAAGTAGAGAAACACTCATATATTTTAAAATAAAACAAAAACCGTGTGCAAAACCGTGTGCAAAATTGTATCTTTGATTAGCAACAAAGGTTAAATTATATGGCACGCCCAAAAATCTACATTAGACAAAAAGCCAACAAAGACGGCAAGCATCAATTATTACTATCTTATTTCTTCAATAGCAATCGCTTGGAATACTACACAGGCATTAGCGTTAATAAAACTGACTATGTAGAAAACTACTTTAAAGGCAATAAGAAACCCATTAAACAAACCGCAGCTTATGCAGCGTATTACAATGACAAATTAAAGAACATCGAAGCCGACGCAGTTAAATTAGCTACCGAAGCCAAAGGGGACAACTTAAATGCTCAATTTGTAAGAGAACAACTTGACTTAATCTATAAGCCAAAGCCAATTGAACCCGAACCTATTTCGGAATTTGTAGAAACATCTTTTATCAAATTCTTTGAAAAAGCTATTGCAGATAGTAAAAGCGGAAAACGTTTAATTGCTAATACTGGGCAACGCTACAGTTTAAGTATGATTAAACACTACGGGGTTACCCTATCTGCATTAAAGCGATACCTAAAATTTATTGAGCAAAAAGATTTGAGCATTCAAGATGTAGATGCTGATTTTTATGAGCGGTTTAGGGATTTTTGCTACAATGAAGAGAGTAAAGAAAAAACAACATTTGGCGGTTACATAAGGGACATAAAAACCTTAATGAACCAAAACGGCAATAGTAAGCAAATTGAAACTTTTAAAAAGCCTAGTTATGAAGCCGACACAATTTATTTAACTACGATAGAACTACAAAAGTTAGCAGATTTAGATTTAAGCGATAGCACCAAGTTTTATAGAAATAAAAAAAATCAAAACATTTACTACCATACTTTAGATAAGGTTAGGGACTTATACTTAATTGGTGCTTATACAGGGCTGCGGTTTAGTGATTTTAGCAAACTAGAAATCAAAAGTGTTGAGGGTAATTTTATCAAATTAAAACAACAGAAAACAGGCAATAGGGTGGTTATACCAATAATGAGCAAATTAAAGCCTGTACTGTCTAAATACCCTAATGAATTACCTACCATAAGCAATCAAAAATTTAATGACTACATAAAGCATATTGCAGAACTCGCAGGGCTTACAGAAGTTCGCACAATGACTAATACTAAAGGAAATAAGCTAAACACTTTTAAAGTTCAATTAAACAGTCTTGTAACTTCGCACAGTTGCAGACGTTCATACGCCACCAATATGTTTAAAGCAGGTGTACCGCCAATGTTAATAATGAGCGCAACAGGTCATAAAACCGAAAGTAGCTTTTTGAAATACATTAGAGCAACCAGCGAGGACAAGGCAAAATTATTAGCAGAAACCTTAGAAAAATTAGGGCTTTAATTATGGGATTCCGAGAGATAAATGACAAGCCATTTGGAGATGTAGAAAAAACCCCTTTTTTCATTAGTTGTGTATATAAATGGGAGTTTTATGATAATACGATGTATAATCGGTTTATTAAATTACAGTCTGATAATGAAGTGAGTTTCTGTTCTGAATATGATTGGGAAAAATTTTGCAGACAAATTAAATCTAAGGAAAGGTTTGATGAAGAGGGGAATGAATTTAATGACGAGAGCATTAAATTATATATCAAATCTTACACAGAAGGATTTTTAAAAGGTTATGATGATTTAGATAATGAAATTAGGGACAAAACTTCAATTTTTAAAGTTACAAATAACGAAATTGCTGATTTTATATTTTCAATTTTACACGTAAAAGGTTATCCGTTTTCTGGTGATTATAAATGGTTAGATGATGAACTAAGGTCTAAAAAAATCTTAACTCATAATTTTTTACTTGATTCGGGATTTGAGGTCGGGCGCATCTACAAAGCTTGGTTTTACATCATTGCCCATCATAAGCTTTTTCATTCTTTATTCAAGAATTTTTACATCAGCTTTTACAGGAATGTAGAAAAGGAATTGAAAGATAGAAACAGCCATCATATTGGCTACAAAACTGAATTGCAAGACATTATCGACGAATATGATAATCAAATTCAAGAACCAAACATCCACCCCCATTCAATAAATGAAGCTCACAGCTCAAATTTAGAGCTTGACAAATTCATAGTTAACGTTTCGAATGCAGGGACATTGTCACGTCAAGAACTAAAATCTATTTTAAGTGAGGTTAAAGAAGGCACAATTAGAATCTATAAACCGCTATCGGTTCGATGTGGAGTAACAGGGTTAGATGATATGATTTGCGGAATGCTTGATGCTGCCTTAGCGATTTTTGTGTTTTTTGACAAAAAACAAAATGTTGAAGTACCAATATGGAAGCTCCAATATATTAATAGCCTGGAAAATAGTTATGAAATTACAAACGATTGGTTTAGGCAAATTTATGGTCAATCAAGTTTTATTCTGATAAATTTCGGAGCTGCGGAAGCAAGAAATTTTGTGAAGATAGTGGAATCGGTGTTTATGCAAATCAATGACATTTGTAGGGCTTATAGTGGTCACAATTTCAACATTAACAATCAAAAAATCCTTTTTGATAAATGCTTAGAAGATTTAGAAATTGAATACAATACAGAAAGCGTGAAGTTAAGAAACAAGAAATCGAAAGCTATTGACGGAAAATTGGAACATTCTAATAATAAATACTGTATCTCTATATGTTTTAGTAATGAAACGCCTAAAAGCCGTTATGATGTAAGAATAATAAAATCGAATATTTCATTGGAAGATGAATTTAAAACGGAAGACAGGTTAATGACTGAATTATTTTATAGGCTCATTGGCTTTATTTTCACCAATAAAGAACTTACTTTTGAAACTAAAAAATGCTTAGACTATCATTGTTCAAACTCTAATTTATCTAAGAGAAAATTCAAGAAATACCTTACCAGAATATTCATAAGTGAATTAGCAACAATACAAGCTCAAGGCAATACCCTAAAAAATGAGCGTGTATCGGTAATGAAAAAGTGGCTCGGGATTTTTGACGTTTCCACCAAATCGAAATTAATTCCCGTTGAACCACTACCAAAATTATTAGCCGACGTTAAAAGATTGCCTGCTAAATTTTATGCTTTTCTACACCATTTGAAAATCAAACTCAACTTAGAACCCCAGTTTGGGATGTATGATGCCGACAGATTTGATAAAAGACAAATCGAAAATTTTGCTTGCGAAAACTACGGGTTTGAAAACGGTCAATCTTTCTATAGAGAATTTATTAGCATAGATTTAAATAACAAGAAAGAACTCATTCTGAAATTTGGGGCTGGATATAAAGTAAAAATTATTAGACTATCAGGAAACAACAATAAAATAATAGAGGAATTAAAAGACTTCCCAAACTAAAAAATACCCGAGTAAAAAATTACCCACTGATAATCAATAATGTATGGCAGGTATTTACCTATTAAAATACCTATAAAATACCTATAGAGATTTGGTTTTATAATCATTTCGATATGGAAAAAAACATAATTTTAAGCCCGATATGCTTTCGGGATTTGGTAGCAGAGATTGCTAGTGAGGTTACTGGACGAATTTATAGAGACTTAAACCTCTCCCAAATAATCACACATAATTCTGAACCTGAAGAGCGTCTAACTCGCACTCAACTAGCCGATTATTTAGGTGTAACATTACCTACTGTAGATAGATACCGAAACCGTTCGGTATTCCCTTATTATCAAACGGGACGCACGATTTATTTTAAGAAATCTGAAGTAGATAACGCCTTATCGGTTGGCAAAAAGAAAGGGTTCAAAAATGGTTAACCCAAATTTAAACCCCTATCTAAAATCCGAACTTAAAGATAGTGAAATCCTAAACAATCCTAAACATTTTAAGCAAAGAGTTCAAAGAGCCATTACCAAGATTTTAGCAAAAGAGAAAAAGCCATTATCAAGGCGAGCAATTAGCAATTTAACATCTATAGAAATTTGCACTCTGTGTTTTCCTTTGTTAGACTTAGAACGTTGCAAAATCTTGCAAAGAGCGTATAAAAGAATTTGTCCCGAAACAGGAAAAAGCGTAATTCATTATGGGTTAAAAAGCTGGGAGGTTAAAGATGAGCTTTAACATAGGCGATTGCGAGGACGAAACCGATAAACCTGAAAAAAAAGATACAATTGATTATCGGGCTTTACTGGATAGCATAAGAATAACGGCATTAGATGATATACCACCACCTTTGGTAGCGTGGTCAATGATGAATAACAAAGGAGAGTTTGACAGTTTAGGACATTGCGGAGATTTTAGTGTAATAATCGGTAAAGCCAAGAGCAGAAAATCATTTTTAATCAACATTGCTATTTGTGCTGCGGTGTCAAATGTACCTGCATTAGGCGTAATTAAAAGCGACCTAAAAGGAAAGCAAATTTTATATTTCGATACAGAACAAAGCAATTACTACGTGCAACTAGCCATTAAACGGATTTGTAAAGCGACGGGCATCGAAAACCCTACAAACTTATATGTCTATCCGTTACGGAAATATACACCTTCTGAACGCCTTGAGCTTATAGAATTTGAAATTTACAATAGACCTAATTTAGGATTTGTAATTATTGACGGGATTAAGGATTTGGTAACATCAATTAATGATGAAGAGCAAGCCACAATGATAGCATCTAAGCTACTCAAATGGACAACCGAAACCAACATTCATATAATTACAGTATTGCACCAAAACAAAAGCGACGTTAATGCACGTGGACATATAGGGACTGAATTAGTCAACAAAGCGGAAACGGTTTTAAGCGTTACAAAATCCGATAAGGACAAAGAAATTAGCATTGTCGAGCCGGTGCAAACACGTGCTAAAGAGCCTGAAATGTTCGGCTTTGAGATTATTGATGGTTTACCTGCAATAGCTCAAGACTGGAAAATTAGAACAGAATCTAAAACGCAAAAAATAGATGTTGATGATATAGCTGAAGTAAAACTTTACAGTTTATTAAATACGGTTTATAGTTATGGCAGTAGTTTTAGTTATAGCGATTTAGTTATTCAAATTCGAAGTGCATTTAAAAAAGATTTTGGTAAGTCTATAGGAACTAGCAAAGCAAAAGACATAATAGGCAATTGTAAAAACAATAAATGGCTTACACAGGAGGGGGATAGAAAACCATATACCTTGCTACCTTTCAAAAGCTTAGACACAGATAATGATTAAACGAATTTCAAGGTTTAAAAGAATTAAAGAGAATACCAATTTAATAATGATTTATACGGTTTAGTTTAAGTGATATATATACACTTAAACTGATTAAACCGATAATAGTATAAGGTTTATTTAAACGGTTTAAACTGATAAACCGATAGCAAAAAAAAGAATGAATACACAACAAGAAAAATTCATTACCTATATCCGAACTAAGCAAGTTTTTAGCTTGAGGTACAGGGGGTTAAATGATGAAATGCAACCGATACACATTAGCAGCAAAGAGATTGAAACTCGTTTTTTTCCTTTCCCGAAATACAATCGTAAAAAAGAAATATATTCTTTAGTAGAAAAAGGCAAACTATTAGTAAGCGAGGTTAACGGACGTTTCTTTTATGAGGTTACAAAAGGGGGGGCAATAGATTTAAAAATGTTAGAGGTCAAACCATTGCCAGAAGATGGAATTTATCAAACGATGTTAAGCACCTTAAAATTAGTCTCCTTACCACAGGGCGCAAAGAGTACTGACTATTTTAACTTATTTTTAAAGTACAGCACCACACGACCGCAGCTCTTTTTTAGTGTAGATGTTTTTGCAGGCAGGGTACATACACCAATTAGCAACTTTCACAGGACACACCGCCCCTATTTGCTTTTAGATGGTCAAGAAACAACAAGCCTAGATGTCGCAACAATGCAACCTCTTCTATTAGGAAAGTTATTACTTAAAAAACTAGGCGCAAATGAATATAGCAACTGGATTAATGAAGGAAAAGACATTTATATCGAATTACAAAACAAGGCAGGTTTATTAGACCGCGAGCAAGCTAAAAAGAAGTTCTTTGAAATACTCTTTTCTAAGCCCTCTAAGGCACTAGAAGAATTATTTGGCAGTAGTGCATGGATTAACTGGATTAACGAATTTAAACGTTTAAAACTGCCCATCAACCCACACAACAAAGATAAGCCACATAGTAACTTAGCGTGGTTATTGCAAAGTACGGAAGTTAAGATTATGGTCAAGCTTTGGAAAAGTCTAGCGAATGCAAACATATTGTTTTTAGGCGTACACGACGAGGTAATAGTAAAAGTTAAAGATGCAGAAAAAGCATATCAAATAATGAGTGAAGTATTAAAGGCTGAATTTATTTACTTTAAAATCAATTGTGATAAACTTAAATCTAAAACCGATTTTTTAGCTATCAAAGAACAGGTTAAAACCGAACCTTTAAACCTTCTTTCTAAAGAGTTAGTTGATTTACAAAAACACTTTTCCGAATTAGAATGCTGCGGTAAATTAGAAACACACACCCAGCGTAATAGAATTATACAGCTTTGGCAGGATGTAACGAATTATTACCATACACCGCAGCTTAAAGGCATTATAAATGAACTAAATCAAATAAGATTAAATTATGGGTAGGTACAGCACAGGAGTTTATACAGTAGATGAAAGCTTAGAAATTAACATTTCTTACTTAATCAAAGAAAGGCTTTTAGTTAAAGGTAAATCTAAAAGCGCCACTCTTAGATGGAGTAAAAGAGGTGAACAAATTTCTAGCATAGGAATTGATACGAGTTACACCGAAACCGATAAATTCATAAGATTGTACTACACTAATACGGACAGTAAAGGCACAAAAACAGATTACGACTACAAAATTAGTCTAACAGAAATTTCAAGTAACTTAGGAAATGGATGTATAGTCTATTTTGTATGCCCAATTACAAATAATAGATGTAGAAAACTTTACAACGCTTATGGCTATCAAAAATGGAAAAGTAGATTAGGTTACCAAAATCGTTTGTATTATGAAATGCAAATTGTTTCAAAATTGGATAGATTCAATACTAGGTACTGGGAGTTAGACAGGCAAATTAATAATGACAACAGAAGAGCTACCAACAAATACAACGGGAAAAAGACTAAGAGGGCAACAAAGAACTTTATCCTTAAATTTAAACGCCAAAGAATGGATGACTTAAGATGGTCATCCGCAGCAATGTCCTTAGGCTTAAGAAAGAATTTAGGACTGTAGCAATGTAAACCACAATCCCTAATAATTTAGGTTATTTAAATCAAATACCGATTTTATCACTATCAGTAATGTAACAGTAATAAACTGTGAGAAAACAGTGAGAAGTTTACGAATTTTATAAGTGTTTACGCTGTAAAAAAGAGAAAATTATGGTAGCCACGCATACGAACAGATAGGTACAAAACTTTACTATACTTTACTTTTAAACCTATTGTTTGACTTAACACTACGTAACTATTGGAACAACATAAATTAAAAATCATCTTTAATCTTATCCCTTTTGACATTAAAAGTGTCTGTAAGGTGCTTATCGATATACTTTAAAATACTTTCAACTTGGGAACTATCTTTAAATTCGGTTCTTTTTTTTCTAGTAACTCCATCATCAAGAATTAAGTCATATTTTTGATTTAATACTTCAACATCCTTAAAATACATATTTGTAACTAGAACCCTATACTTATTGTCCTTTACTTGGATAATCACATTTGCAACTAAAGGATAATTCAAAGCCACATTTGTACCCATTAACGTACCTCCATATTTTCTATAGTTTATTATTGTCCCGTTTAAGTTTCCGTTAATTTTATCATCACTATTAGCATCAATTTTAAATTCAAATTTTGCTATGTTAGGTAACGATAGCTTTAAAAGATTTATTAATTCAGTTTTCTTTGCTTCAACCTCAAAAACTTTTGAATATATAACCTCATTGTTTTTGATAATTATAGATGTTCCTGCTAAACTATCTTGAGTATTAATTGATAAGGTTTTACCCTCAATTAATTGCTTATTAGTTTTCGTAGTTCCATAAACATCATCCCTTTGAGCATTTGCAAAAAGAGGTGCTATTAATAGCAGCACTAAGAATAGTTTTTTAACAATCATTTTCTATAACCCCCTTCAGCTTTTGTCATATTGCTATCGATATGAAAATATGTGGAGCTAACAACATAACCTCCAAATGAATTTTTTGCTCTGTATTTATGAAATATACTTTTAACCCCATTGTAACGAACTGTATCGGGTTTACCTTCATATATAATTATTGTGTCTTTCAATGTCATTACTTTGCCAAATTCAATTACCTCATAACTTTTAGGGTCTTTTAACGTACTGTCAAGATTTTTTTTCACAAGACCCTCGGCAATTTTTTGTTCGTCTTTGGTGTTGCAAGCTAGGATAGCGAATGCAAAGAATAATCCTATTAATTTTTTCATAATTATTTATTGAGTTGATTAAATGGCAAAAAAATAGCGTGGAACTGAAATCCTAGCTAGTAACAAGGTACTGGTATACCCATAGACCAAACAAAGAAAAACAGCCCACGCATGACGTGAGCGATTAAACTTCATTCTAGGTCTATTTAAAAATTACCAGTTTTTGTTACTAG
>SEBM01000621.1 GCA_004296145.1 Flavobacterium sp. | reverse complement strand
CTGAAGCCATGTTTATTTCTGGTGGCGAAAAATATATAGAGGAAATTGAAATTCAGAAAGATTCGGTTTATGGAATTGGTCCTGGTCTCGGTACAGAATCTCAAACAAAGGAAGCGCTTATGAAATTTTTAGAACAATCTGAAAATCCTCTGTTATTAGATGCAGATGCTTTGAATAATATTGCTGAAAATCAAAATAATTTAAATTTAATTCCAAAAAATTCTGTCATTACGCCACATCCTAAAGAGTTTGAAAGGCTTTTTGGAAGAACTGAAGATTCATTTCAAAGATTGGAATTGGCAATAAAAAAAGCAAAAGAATTGCAAATTTTTATTGTTTTAAAAGATCATCACACACAGATTATTAATCCTGAAGGACAGGTTTTTTACAATATTACAGGGAATTCCGGTTTGTCAAAAGGTGGAAGCGGCGATATTTTGACTGGTATCATCACTTCACTTTTAGCCCAAAAATATTCTCCGCAAAACGCTTGTATTTTAGGAGTATGGCTTCATGGAAAAGCTGCCGATTTTGCAGCAAAAAAATGTTCAAAAGAATCAATGCTTCCTACGGATGTGATTGATGAACTTGGAAATGTTTTCATTGATCTCAATAAAAAAGCCACAACTCAGTTGTGACTTTTCAATGATATTTTTATGTTCTTAAACGGTTTTTTCCGTTTCTGGAAGAACTTTATTGTTTTTAGAATAAATCATAATTACCAACCCTGCAAGCATAAATGGAATTGATAGAACTTGTCCGGTATTTAAGCCTGCAAAAGAAATAAATTCGTCTCCTTGTGGTTCTTTTAAGAATTCTACAGAAAATCTGATTGCCCAAAGAAGGAAAAAGAACAAACCAAATAACCATCCTTGTTGATATTTCTTATCAGTTTTTCTATACAAAACCCAAAGGATAACAAATAAAGTAACATAACCTGCAGCTTCAAACAACTGGGTAGGATATCGTGGAACAGTTACACCATATTCACTGCTTTGTTGTGGGAAAAGTAAAGCAAAAGGTGAAGTAGGATCAATTGGTTTTCCGATGATTTCGGAATTGAAAAAGTTACCCATTCTCACAAATGCTCCTCCGATTGCTACAACGATCCCCAATCTGTCAAAAACCCATAGCGGATTTTTTTTCACGATTTTATAAGAATAGTAAAGTGTTGTTACAATTACAGCAAGCGTCGCACCATGACTTGCTAATCCGGCAAATCCCGTGAATTTTAATCCGTTTTTGGTGCTGATCGGTAAAAATACACTCCAAAAATCTTCTTTGAATAATTCCGGCTGATAAAAAATAACGTGACCTAATCTTGCTCCCAATATAGTTCCTATCAATGTCCAGGTGAAGAAAGGTTCTACATATTTTGTGTCAACTCTATCGATAGAGTACATTTTTGTCATCAGGAAATATCCGATTCCAAATGCGAAAATGAACATCAAACTGTAAAAATGCAATGTTACAGGTCCTAAATGAATTCCCGTTGAAGGATCCCAGATTTTAAAAGGAGTTTCAAGTTCAATTGTATCGGTAGATTTTATCGGACTTGTAGATTTTACTGCGTATTTTACGTTTTCAATATTTTCTCTGGTAATATCGGGGTTAGTAAGTAATTTAAAATCTTTGTCAAAAAACTGATAGCTTCCATTTTTTAATTTACTTAAAACATTTAAGCTATATTCGAAATGCGAAGTTTCTAAGTTTGATTTATTTAAGATGACCAAAGTATTTTTGTCGCTCTTAAGATCAGCAAAATTACTCAGGTTTCCCACTTCAGAGTTACTGTATATTTTTACAGGAATTTCTGTTGAGTTTATTTTTAAAGTTCCGTCTGATAAACTGTCCTGAGTGTTTTGTGCAAAAAAACACTGCGTTGTTATTGCAAATATGAAAAGATAAATTCTGAAAAAAATATTGCTCATTTCTATTTTTTATAGTTCGTTTAGATGTAATTTTATTTTTTTGGTGGAACAGGATCATAACCGCTTCCGCCCCATGGATGACACTTTGCAATCCTCTTCACACCAAGCCAAAATCCTTTAAAAATACCATGAACCTGAAGAGATTCTACCATATAATGCGAACAAGTCGGCTCATATCGGCAGTTTTTTGGAAGTAGAGGCGAAATAAACCATTGGTAAAATCTGATTAAAATTACCAAAGGCGATGTAATGATTTTGTTGATTGTAAGTTTCAAAACAATGCAAAAATAGGCTAAAAATTTGAAAATTAGTTTAAATTTGTTAGAAGTTTCAGAGTCACAAACAGGTGTTTGTCGGATTATATGAAGTGTTTGTCGATTTTAAATTTTATCGTTTTACAAACCATCATAGTAAGATAATAGT
>SEBM01000620.1 GCA_004296145.1 Flavobacterium sp. | reverse complement strand
CTTTATTACAGTTGTTTTTATATGTTAAAATTGGATTGCAAGCCATTATTTTATTATTTATTATTTTATTGTTTTATTAAAGGGATGCATGGAATGCATCCCAATGTTATTTTTTATTATCTATTCTTAGATAGTTGAATAAACCATTTGTGAACCTCTAGTGATTTGTACACCAGATTTCCAGTGGAAATCCACATAGATTTGTTTAGTCTCAATTGAATATTCCATTGATGCAGATTCATCTTCACCTAACATATCAGTTCCATAAACTAAATCAGATGGATTAGCAACTAAAACAAAACCAGTTCCATTTAAACCTGCTACAGCTTCAATTTTACCATTTGTACCTCTTAAAGCTTTTTCACCTGAAGCAGTGAAGAAATTTTTGTCATCTACAACCGAAATATATTGATTGTACATATCTTGTCCCATAAATACAATTGCATCACCATTTCCAGTAACTTCAATTGGAGCTGCTAAATAAATGTTCTTTAATTTTGCATCTAATGTCGAACCAGAAGCAGTTATATTCAATGCTGGTGAAGCTTTTACCAACTTGATAAAACCATCAAATTTGTTGTAAACAGTTGCGCCAGTTACATTACCTTGCCAGATGTGTTTTTCATTGTATTCAGCAATTTTTTCTGCTCTTGCAGTCATAAAATCCTGAGCAAATAATAATTCAGAGTAAGTAGAACCTTTAGTTAAATATTCACCTGTCCATTTGTTTTCATATTTCTTAGGGCAATAGTTTTGTTCATCTTTTAATGGATGTACTTCTATAATTGCTTGTCCAATTACAGTATCACCTACCGGATTTCTTGAACAATCCAAATCAGATTGAACATTTACACCTACTGAAAGTGTGTTGATAGCTGATTTTGATTTAATACCGAATTGTACTGAACCAGCAGATTGTAATAATTTTACAGTTTGTGCGCCTAATACAGCGTCTTTTACGAAGGTTTTAGATTCTTGTTTAATGAAATCTGGTAAACCAGTTAAATTTAATGCCATTGTGTTTTTTGTGTGTTATTTTTTTAGAGAAATGATATCAGCTAAGGCTTTTAGCTTCTCATTTTTTGAATCGATTGATTCAATGCGATTGTCAACTTTTGAAAATTCTGCTGGTGTTTTTGCCAATAGGTTTAAAACCTCTGCAATTGCTTTTACATCGTTTTCTAACTTTGTAAAGGCTTCATCAACTTCTTTTTCTTTTGGTTGCGATAATGCTTCTTTGATGGAAGCAATTTCTGCTTCGAGTGAAGCGATTTTTTCTAGTAATTCTGAATTGTCTTCAGTGGCTAATTCTTCTTTAACTTCTTCTTCTTTGGTTTCTTCAACCTTTTCTTCTTCAGCTAATTCTTCTTTAACCTCTTCAACTTCTTCTGGTGCTTCGATAACTTCAGTTATTTTGCCATCTACAGTTGTAAATGAAATACCACTATCTAAAATGTGTGTACCATCATCAACTGGTGTATCACCATCTGGTGAACTTTGAGTTACTTGTGCACCAACAATTAATTCAGAATACTTTACTTCAACTTCTGAATCTTTTAACTTTTCAGTAGCGAAGTTTTCAGTACCAAAAATTTGTTTGGTAACCGATTTAATTTTTTCAAGTAATTCTTTATTGAACATCTATTGTGTGATTTGAATAGATATTCTCTAAGGTTGAAAAGTGTTATTTAAGGGTTTTTAAAGCTCTGTAGAACTCATTTAAGATTACTTCAGCTTCTTGTGTTTGTGAATTAAATTCTTCATCTAACATTTGGAAAATACCTTCTACACTAAACCCTGCTGAAGTAGATTTAAGAACATTGAAAATATCTTCACTTTCACATTTTACACCAATAATCCAGTCACCATCTTTAGCATTTAAACCTTTTGGTGAATTAATTCCTTTAGTGCTGTCAATTATAAATGATTGAAATACATAAGCTTCTGCGTCTGTATTGGTATGTTCAATATTTAGATTATTGGCTAAACCTTTTTTAAAGAATATTTGAGAGATTTCTCTTATGGTTGGTGCATCAAAATAACAATAGTATTCTTCACCATCTTCTGATTTTCTATAGATATATTCATCAGCTTTCATTGCTATACCAAGCAATTCTTTTTTATCTTCATTAGCTGAAAAATTGATTTTGGTATCTTGTGAAAATGTAATGAAATCACTTTCAATTGCCGGAGTAGTAGTAATTGCTATAGCCGTTACCCAGCTTCCATTTTTTTCTGATATAGTGAATTTGCGTACTGGTAATTTCTTCTTCATTTTTTGGATAGATATTATCACAAATGCAAAAACCCCTTTCACCATCCAGTGTTAAGGGGTCTTTAAAAAAAACTTTATTA
>SEBM01000619.1 GCA_004296145.1 Flavobacterium sp. | reverse complement strand
TGTATATACAATTTAAAAATATATCCAGTCAAATATGTCTGTTTTTTACGATTTTGAATTAAAAATGTAATTTTGAATGCAAATGCAACACTTTCAACTTGAAAAAGTCTGTGATGCACTACAGATAGATTATATCGAATTAAGTTTTAATGATAAACTATACAATGATGAAAAAAATAAAACTTCAAACTTTCACTTTTACATTATTGTTTATCGTCAGTCATTTTCTCTCGGCTCAAAACAATCAGAAAGAAGCGCTTTCAATTCTTAAAAAAGAAATGGAAGAACAAAAAATTCCCGGCGCACAATTGGTTATTATTAAAAATAATAAAGTTTTATTATCAGAATGTTTAGGTGTCGCCAATGTTCCGTTTTCTATTCCTGTTCAAAAAAACACCCTATTTTCAATTAACTCAATTGCTAAAGTTTTTACTTCTGTAGCGATAATGCAGTTGCAAGAACAGCAAAAACTCAACATAACAGACGAAATTTCTAAACATATAGATTCTATTCCTGAAAATTGGAAAAAAATCACGATCAAACAGCTTATGAGCCATACATCGGGACTTCCGGACATTGAAGATGAAATCGGTTTAATTGGCGGAAAAGGTCAGGATTCGGCTTGGAGTAAAGTCAAAAAACTGCCTTTGTTAGCTTTACCCGGAGAAAAGTTTAATTATAATGCTACCAATTATTACATTCTACAACAAATTATTGAGAAACACAGCAATAGCAAATTTTTAAATTTTATTACCGAAAATCAATTCAAAAAAGCAGGATTAACTTCTATTTATTTCGGAAATTCTTATGATGTTGTCGCTAATAAATGTCCAACTTATTCCTATTTCTATCAGGATAAAGTTTCTGGTGAATTTTCTAAAAGAGATAAATTAAGGGAAACTTACGAAGAATTTCCAACAAAAATATTCACCGATGCCGGAGCATTTACTTCTGCAGAAGAAATGGCAAAATGGATCATTGCCCTGCAATCAGGAAAATTACTCCAAAACAAGGAAGATATTAAAACTATTTGGGAACCTGTAAAACTAAACAACGGAACTTATGATGGTTTTGGAGATCTCTTAAGCGGATATGCTTTGGGATGGCCGGTAATTATAAGACCAAATCATCCTGCTGTGGCGCCGCTTGGCGGAGGGCGGGCATCATTTGTTATTTATACAAACGACAATGTTAGCATTATTCTTTTTACCAATCTCACCGGAATAGTTCCACATGAGATTATTGAGAAGATTGGAAAACTTTATATTAGCGATGTTAAGAATTAAAAAGTATTTTATTTTTAAGTATTCAGAATTTAATTCAGTCGTTCCGTACTCTTAATTCTTAAACAATCTTCAGTTCCCAGATAAAGTGGATTTCCATGTTTTTCAGACCAAAATCCATTTAATACATCTTTGGTAATGCATCGGTAAACGGCAACTCCTTTGTAGGTTTTGTGATCTTCTCCTTTGTAATTAAAATTAATAACCAGAATATTGTCTTTAAAAAAACCATGTCCTTTTTGCATTTGGGTTTCATTGATAATCCAATGCGCAATGATTCTGTTATTTTCGTCCAGGGATAAAGTCAAAACTCCTTTATAATTTATTTGGTTGCCTTCCTCCTGATTACTTCCGGAAATAGAATAAGTACCTATTAGATCTTGTATTGTCATTTATATTGATGAAGAAGTTAAGCTATTTCTTTTTTAAAATTTAAAGAAAACAGATTGCAAGGATATTTTTTATCCTTTGACGAAAAAGCAAATTTACTATTATAATCTGAAATTTTAGATTCGGTTTTAAAACTAAAAACTTTATTCTTCATTATTTTAAAACAAAAAGGATGACACTTAGCTCATCCTTTTGTTTCAAAATAAATTCTTTTTGACTTGTTTTTAAAATTTTTAATTAAAAACAAGATTGGCCAATTTGTCTGCAAATCCCTTCTGAGCTACCAGCATAACAACAATAATTACCTGGTTTTGGGCAAACACCATCTACACAAGCCAAACCACCTCTGATGCCTTTTTTCTCATTTTTGGTCAATTCTACAGCACCTTCTAATTTCAAAATGTTTTTTAACATAATATAAAGTTTAAAAAATTAGTTAACACCCCAATCATTTGAAGACACTTGAGGTTTGCGTCTATGCTCGAGTAAAAAAATTACATATTTACCAAAATATAATTTATCCTTTATCAAAAATAAAATACAATTATTAACTGTATATTTTTTTACTGTCTTATCTATCAAGTAGTTCGTAAAATTTCAACAACAATCAAATGTACAATAATTCCTGCATATTTAATTTTAAAAAATAGAAAATATTTCTTACTAATTACAGAATGCAATAG
>SEBM01000618.1 GCA_004296145.1 Flavobacterium sp. | reverse complement strand
TTACTAAAACTTATCAAAAATACTGAAAATCAATAAATTAACAAAAATAAAAGTTGTGTTTTTCACAAGGCCATGCAAACATAAAATCATTTAATTGACTTTTGAAGTTTAGTAAGAGATGGATCCTGTAAAATTTTAATCTGATCAATAAAGATTTGCGCAATTTCTGAAGCTCCTTTTAAAGAAAGATGTGTGTCGTCGTTTTTGTCTTCTTTATAATAAGGAACTTCTCCGGCTCTAAAATGTAAATGAAGTTGTTTTGATTTTTCCGGTCCATAAGATTGTTCAAGCAATTCTGTATGGTATTCCAAATCTATAAAAGGTATTTTATATTCTTGTGCTACCAATCTGGTTTCTAAAGGATAATCATCGTGAGTTGGGACCAAAACACCTTTTTCGTTAAAGTTTCTTCTTGCAATAGAAGTAAGTAATATTGGAAAAGCACCTTTTTCGCGTGTTTCGTTTACAAAACGAATCAGGTTATATCTGTAGCTTGTATGCGGATTTGTGTATCGGTTTGGGTCTTCTATTTTTTCGTCATTATGACCAAACTGAATTAAAACATAATCTCCTTTTTTCAGTTTTTTATAAATGGAATCCCAACGGTTTTCATTGATGAAACTTTCGGTACTTCTGCCATTTACGGCTTTATTTTCTATGACAATATTCTCTTTAAAAAATGGCTGCAAAACCTGCGCCCATCCATGTTCCGGATTTTGCTCAGGATCTTTTTTATTAGCCATAGTCGAATCGCCAATACAATATACGGTTGTTTTTTGGGCAAAACATCCTGATATTATAAAACAGAAAAACAAAATATATTTTTTCATAGAGAGAGTTTTTTTAAGGTACTAAGTTGCTAAGGTTCTGAGGTACTAAGGCTTTGAAAAACTTAGAAGCTTAGCATCTTAGTACCTTAGGAACTTTAATGCGAAACTGCTGTTGGAACTGTTGCTCTTTTTCCGATAAAAACTTCATTCATCAAAACGTTTTCGGCGTTTTCGTTTGATATGGCATTTTTGGCTGATTTTATTTCGATGTTGTTTAAAGATATATTACGGATTTTTTTATCCGGAAATCCCTGAATTACAATTCCGGATTCTGTTGCTTTGTTACACAAAATATTAGAAAAATGAATGTTTGAAATATCGGATTGGAAACCACTTCCTTCTCCGTGATAATTTGCCGTGATGTACAGGCAGTCTTCTACCTCATCCAACTGAATATTATTGACAAAAATATTTTTGATAAAACCGCCACGGTCTGCATTGGTTTTGATGTAAATTCCTCTTTTAAGATATCCGGTTGTTTTACAATTTTCAACATATATGTTCTGAATTCCAGCTGACATTTCGCTTCCTAAAACAACCCCGTGAAGTCCTTTGAAATTGCAATTTCTAATTACAATATTTTCGCTTGGTGTAGCCGAATTTGCTCTTCCTTCATGGTCTCTTCCCGCTTTTATGGCCACATTATCGTCTCCGTTATTAAAATTTATATTTTCTATCAAAACGTCTTTTGCGTATTCTGGATCAATTCCGTCATTATTGTAATTCAATGATTTATAACTTATTCCGCGTACGGTTATGCTTTGTGATTTTAGAAGATGTAAACACCAGAAAGGTGAATTTTCAATACGGATATTTTCTATCAATATATTTTTACAATTCAGAAACTGAATCATTTGCGGACGCAAAAAATAACCTTCACCAAACTTTCTTTCATTTAAAGGTGTATTGTTGTGATTCATTTCGCGGCTGCGCATTTTTCCTTCGTTTTCTCTTGCTTTAAAAGTTTTCCAGATTTTGCCGCCTTCACCATCAATTGTTCCTTCTCCTGTTATAGCAATATTCGAACAGTCGTTTGCATAAATCAACGGACTGTAATTATATAACATGGTTCCCTCCCAACTTGTCAAAACCATTGGCAAATAATCTTTTGAATTATCGCTGAATTTAATTTTAGATCCTTTTTCTAACTTAAGATTTACGTTGCTCACAAAATGAATTGGTCCGTTTATTTTATAAATCCCTTTTGGAACAATTATAGTTCCGCCTTTATTCTTTTTGCATAACGCCATTGCTTTGTCAAAAACAATTTTATTGTTGAATACAGAATCTCCTTTTGCTCCCAATTTGGCAATATTAATTTGATAAGATGGAATTACAGGCAGCTGAATTCTATTAACTACAGAATCTAATTTTGCTTTTGGAAAATCAGAATTCTGTCCAAATGAAATCCATGAAACCAATAAAAAAAAGAGAGATCTGAAATTCATATTTTATAAAAATTATTTTTTGTCAAAATCTTATAAGTGTATCTAATTAACAGTAAAAAATACCCGAAACTTATTTTAAGCATATTTAAGAC
>SEBM01000617.1 GCA_004296145.1 Flavobacterium sp. | reverse complement strand
GCAAAAATGAGGATACTCTTAGTGGGAGAATACAGCAGATTACATAATTCTTTAAAAGAAGGATTAGAAAACCTGCACCATGAAGTCACAATAATTGCAACGGGTGATAGTTTTAAGCAATTTCCTGTAGACTATTCCATTTATCCAAGGTATTTTCTGGAAAATCGATTTTTGTTTTTTTGTAATAAAATCTTATTTCGGCTTTTTAAAATTGATTTACAATTAGCCGAAAAAGGAATTCGTTTCTGGCTGTTTTTATCAAGATTAAAAGGTTATGATGTAGTGCAATTGATCAATTCTAATGCAATTGAAACATATCCTTTTTTTGCTAAATATTTATTGAAAAAACTTTTTAAACAAAACAAAAAAAGCTTTCTTCTCGTTTGTGGCGAAGATACTCCAATTATAGATTTCATGCTGAAAAACGAATTAAAATATTCGGTTTTGACACCTTTTTTAGAAAACAAAAGCTTAAAATCATATTATCGTTTTTCATTAAAATACACTCAGAATAATTACAGAAATTTATACGAACTTGTAAATAGAAATATTTCCAAAACAATTGTTTCTGATTTAGATTATAAAATTCCGTTACCCGAAAAAACATTAATCCCAAATCCGGTTAATATTGATAAAATAGTTTTTCAGGCTTTAGATATATCCGGAAAAATCATCATTTTTCTGGGAAAAAATAATAGCAGCGCTGTCAAAAAAGGAACTCAGTATTTTGAAAATGCATTGACTATAATTCAACAAAAATACGGGGACAAAGTTGGCATTATAAAAGTGGAAGATGCTCCATACAGAGAATATATCACATTATATAATCTTGCCCATATTTTACTGGATCAGGTTTATTCTTATGATCAGGGTTATAATGCCTTAGAAGCAATGGCAAAAGGAAAAGTCGTTTTTACCGGAGCAGAAACCGAATTTACAGACTTTTACAATCTTTCTGAAAGAGTATGTGTAAATGCAATTCCAGATGTAGATTATCTCGTGAAAGAATTGTCTTTTTTAATTGAAAATCCGGAAGAAATTGCTGCGATAGGAAAACGTGCAAGAAGTTTTGTTGAAAAAGAACATGACTACATTAAAATTGCTCAAAAGTATCTTGATATCTGGAATGAAAATTAAAACAGACTTTTTCTAAAATAAAAGCATAACACAAGCAAATAAAGAAAATTATCAAAAGCCTGCGCCATTACAATTCCTTCAATTTCAAAATGTTTGATAAAAAACAAACTCGAAAAATATAAAACTGCTAGTGAGAAAAACTCTGCGATGATAAAAGCCTTTGTTAGCTTTTTTGCAAAAAACTGATAGCCTAAAATTAAAGAAGCAACTTTAAAAATATCTCCTAATAATTGCCAGAAAAACAGCGATGTTACGGGCAAAAATTCTTTAGTGAATAAAATTTTAATGATTATAAATCTTGCAAAATATATAGCTGTGACGCCGATTGCAAAAACGGGTAAAATAAATTTATAATACTGCCAAAAAACCATTTTTGTTTCCTTATTATTTTTCGCAATTGATAGTTTTGGCAGAAAGTAAACGGTTAGAATTGTACTCACAAACATCATATAATAAGAAGAAATTCGGGTCATTGTTTCCCAGAAACCAGCCTGATCAATTCCTAAATTTTGGATAATATTATTTCTGATCATCAAAAAAACAATTGGTCCTAAAACGGATGAAACCAATGCCATAACAGAATATGGAATTAAACTTTTTATAATTTGAAAATCGAATAAGTCAAAACGTATCGATCTTGAAAAACTAACTTCCTTATTAACAAAATAAAATGCTACAAAAAACAATAATGCAGGAGTTATTACAATTGCCAATAATGCACCTAAAGTATGAAACTGCCAAATCATAAAAACAGAAACCAATAACCCAATAAGGTTGCCAATGATATTTAACCAAATCACTTTTTTGAACTTGATCAATCCGTTTAGTAAAGCCAGAAAAAAAACAGAAACTGTATACCAAGGCAAAGCCAGCGCCAGGATTTTGAAAACTAATTGATATTCAAAATTAAATCCAAAGATTTTGTAATTCCAGAATGAAGCAAAAAAATATAATATTCCGCTTAAAAGTAATGCGACAAAAACCAAACTAATAAAAACTGTAACAATTATTCTTTTTAGCTGATCTGTATTTTTTTGATTTTCTGCTACATATTTTACTATTCCGTTTTGAAAGCCCAAAGTTGAGATACTTTCCAATGAAGTCATAAAATTGCGAAGATTTCCAACTAATGCCATGCCACTCGGTCCGACAAAAACAGCAAGGATTTTAGAAGTAATTAATTTTATTGAAGAGTTTTAGTAGCTCACAAAAATCGTGACAAGCAGACGTTTTTCT
>SEBM01000616.1 GCA_004296145.1 Flavobacterium sp. | reverse complement strand
TATAAAAACTTTATGAAATACAAAGCAGGTGAAAGTTATGATATTAAAATCAAACTTGATGCTTTTACAAGATTTTATACGATTACAGTAAACGGAAAAGAGGTTTTAACCAGTTTGGCATTTCAGCCAGTTGCGGAAGTTTCAAGGATTGTTTTCAGAACAGGTGAGGTTCGTCGTTTTCCAGATGTAAATACACCGGCAGACCAAACTTATGATTTGCTAAAAGCTGGTGAAAGCGAAAAGAATGAAGCGGTTTATTCGATTAAATATTTAAAAACAGGGAAATGGTAAGAAAGCGTATCGTCATTGCGAGGCACGAAGCAATCTCATCGGAGAAAGGAGTAATGTCGTCATTGCGAGGGTTGGTTATTCACCACCCGAAGCAATCTTTCTTGCTAATGATACTGTCGATTATTTCTTTCTCCACCAATGCGAAAATATTACTACCTCAAATCTTAGGAAATGACATGGTGTTGCAACGCGATAAACCCATCAATATATGGGGATTTGGAGCTGTTGGAGAAAAAATAACAGTAAATTTCGCAGGTCAAACTAAGACAGCAATTACAGATGATAAAGGAAATTGGATTGTTGTTTTATCTCCTTTAAAAACATCAGCTACGCCACAAAAAATGACTATATCTGGTAGTAATAAAGTTGAATTGACAAATATTCTAGTTGGCGAAGTTTGGTTATGCTCTGGTCAATCTAATATGGAGTATGCCATGCGGAAGTTGACCAAAATTCCAAAACCGAAAAATGAAAAGCTAGGTTTTCCATCAGATGCGGTGGTAAAGGCAAAAAATACACAAATCAGAATATTCTTAGTGAAGAGAAAGGCTTTGATCAAGCCAGATTCTATCCATAAAAGTTGGGCATTGGCACAAGACTCTGCATTAAGGAATTTTTCTGCCGTAGGTTATTTTTTCGCCAAGGAATTACAAGAGAAATTAGGTATTCCTATTGGTATAATATCATCGGCTGTACCAGGAAGTGCTATTGAGCCTTGGATTGCTGAGGAAGCTTTTGCAAGCGAACCGTTTTTTAAAGGGCAGAAAATTGGTAACGACCCAAGTAAATTTTATACACCAATGGTTGAACCGTTAACTAAATTCGCGTTGCGTGGATTTTTATGGTATCAAGGCGAAACTAACTGTTTTTTAAATGAAACTATATCCTATTCGTATAAAATGAAAGCTTTAATTAGCAGTTGGAGAAAAGCCTGGAAAGATGAAGCTATGCCGTTTTATGAAGTGCAAATAGCTCCATATCAGTATGCTAAAACAACTGGTAAAGTACCAATGACAACCGA
This sequence comes from Flavobacterium sp., assembly GCA_004296145.1. Lineage (GTDB taxonomy): Bacteria > Bacteroidota > Bacteroidia > Flavobacteriales > Flavobacteriaceae > Flavobacterium. The sequence continues at coordinate 1,064 of SEBM01000616.1, read as the reverse complement.
TACAGAACCCGAATTTTGGGAGGCACAAGCTCAAGTTTTACGTTTGCCAAATACTGGTATGGTGGTAACAACAGATTTAAATGATTACCAAGAAGATTTACATCCAACTTATAAATGGGAGGTAGGAAGAAGGTTATCTCTTTGGGCTTTAGCAAAAACTTACAATCAGAAATTTAATTATTCTGGGCCAATTTATAAAAACAAAAGAATTTATATGAGTTACGTAATGTTGAAGTTTGACAATCTAAAATTCTTCGTGTCTAAAAACTTTAATGAACTCGAAGGCTTTGAAATCGCAGGGAAAGATGGAAAATTTGTAAAGGCAACTGCTTTTCAAAAGGGAGATGAAATTGTTGTTACTTCCAAAGAGATTTCTGCCCCAAAATTTGTAAGATACAACTGGTCAGAAAATCCATCAGGTAATTTTTATAGCAATGATTTGCCTGCATTACCTTTTAGAACTGATAATCCTTTAACGAATCAATTTAAAACCAATTAATGAAACGCAGATTCATCATTTTCTTGTGTTTAATATCGATGTGTTTTGCAGCAAATGCGCAAGAAACGGAGAGACTAATGTTATCTGGAACTGGTAATGACAAAACCGTTAACTGGGATTTTTTCTGTACAGCGGGTGCAAATTCTGGTAAATGGACAACCATTCCTGTACCTTCAAATTGGGAGTTGCAAGGTTTGGGAAAATATAATTATGGTTTCGATAAAGACACTTTAAGAGGTAAAGAGCAAGGATTATACAAATACAAATTTGCTGTTCCTGCAGGATGGAAAGGTAAACAAATCAACATTGTTTTTGAGGGCTCGATGACAGATACCGAAGTAAAAATTAATGGGAAATCTGCAGGGCCAACTCATCAAGGGTCTTTTTATGTATTTAAATATGATATTTCTAGACTGTTAAAATCAGGCGATAATTTACTGGAAGTCAAAGTGTCTAAACACTCTGCAAATAAATCAGTTAATGATGCAGAGCGCAAGGCTGATTTCTGGATTTTTGGAGGGATTTTTAGACCTGTTTATTTGGAAGCATTGCCAAAAGCTCATAT
>SEBM01000615.1 GCA_004296145.1 Flavobacterium sp. | reverse complement strand
AAATTACATGGTTAAAAGTTAAAATTTTGCCGAGATAGCTCAGTTGGTAGAGCAGAGGACTGAAAATCCTCGTGTCACCAGTTCAAGTCTGGTTCTTGGCATAGTGAAAATTTAATGCAAAACAATATCAAATTTTTATAGATTAAAATGAGCTTGGCTTGGTTAGAATTGTAAAGTAACTCTACTACCTTTGAATCTGAGTCTTATTTTGTTTTTTTAAGTAAATAATAAAAAATAAGTCTTTACTCTATCAAAAAATTTTTGATAAAATAGTAAAATAATATTTTAGACTTTTCATAATATTTTTTATTCTTGCAAAACAAAATATTGAAGATCTTTAGTTTTGGTAAAAATTGATGGGTTCAATTAAATCCACTATTTGCTATATTTTATGTTTATTTCATAATTTTTAGTTGACAAGGAAAGTTTTTGTAGTATATAATAAGAAAAAACGTATGATTTTTTATTAATAAAAAACATCTTCAGATTTGAAATGGTTTGCCTTTTTAGTTTAACCACATTGCCTTTGCTAATACGAAACAGTAAGAAACTATTTTTACAAGCTCAATGTGGAATGAAGTTATAACTGCTAACGTTAAAATAAAATTACTTGACAAGATAACTTTTAATTCTTATTACTATTCAATTAAAAACTTGTCGAAGACAGGATCAAATGTAAAGAGTAAATTGAATATTTTTGCTTTTCAGAAGCTTAATAAATTCATCAATAGATGGAACACTAAAACACAAATGATCATTTCTATCAAAGGTTTGATTGCTTTTTGCGCCCTCAATTAGGTGAAGTGCACCTGCCTTCCCTAAAGTAAACCAGGTATGTTTCCCATCCTTAAATGGCTCAGGGATAATTTTCAGGCTAAATACACTTTGATAAAACGAGGTTGATTTATTCAGGTCGACAACATACACGGCGATGTGGTTTAATATTGCTGGGGTTTGGGCCATAGATTTTTGAACAATGAATATTGACAACAGAAAGGTAACTAAAGCGATTTTTTTCATTCCTAAATATCATCAAATATGTTTAATAAGCACCAAAACAATGCGATTTATTATGCAACAAAATTATAACGAAAACATTTCGATGCCTGTAAAGGAAGCTTGAATTCACTTACAAATACAGAAAAGGAATTGAATTAAAAATGCAGTTTAGCGACCACTATATTTCTTCATGAAATCCTTTTTACTTACAAGCTGTAAATAACTGTAATTTGAAGAAATTTGATGTCTCTTTCTCAGACGGTATAAAAAATGGCCTCCTAAATCAATAAAAATCGGGCATGACGCGTTTAACCAGGATTGATGTGGATTTCTCCAGCTAAAAGAATAGAATGCTGTAGAAAACGGGATATTGTTTAACTCTTCGTGATAAAAGGTAAGTATTTCGGGATGAGATTTTTCTGTCAAAATATCTATTGTACGCATCAAAGAAAGGTGTTCTGAAACACAGAATTCATAATGCTGCAACATAGGATCAAGTGGATTTGGAATAGATTTTACGACTTTAAATCCTTTAAACTTCAATCCGTTTACAATCCAAATCAGTTTTGGATAAAAGCGTTCTCTCGACTGGAGTTCATCTGTATTAATTGCAGAATTTTGAAGTTCAATGGTGATGCCGTTGCTTGTATGTATATCTGCACGATGAAATTCTTGCCTTGTTTGATCATAGAAACTAACCTCACGAAATTCTGGCTCAAAGCCTTCTTTCCATTCACGATGCCATAAAGTTTCGCTCTCCCACCAGGAATCACATTGACTGAGTGAAACATGTGCCCAATGGTGAATCTTAACTGCACCGCATTTTGCAATAACTTTCTGCTTGCAGCCAACACAAATTCCAGTTTCACCCTTAACCGCTTCCTTACGCTCTCCATTTAACAACGCATATTGCATATGGGCCTGTGTCTATTCGTTCCCCTTAAAAATGTTCATTACAGCGGTTTTCCATTCGATGTAACCTAAATCACCACAGGTTTTGGCAACAAAACCTTCTACGTCATTAGGCACATCATTAACAATACGCCAACGAATTTTATATTTTGGATTATAACTTATGTAAACCACTACATCATCGGTACGCTGCCCAACAGTTTCCAGTGCCTGTAAATGTATATCTCTTAAATCGTCAGCGGCAACCTTCAATCTTTCGTTCATGATTTTACCTAAAGAAAGATCTGGTTTAAAATCCGTTTCCAATATCGCTAAAACTGTAACAGTCATATCACTCCTCTTCATTTGAAAGCCTTAAAAAAGCTTTCCTGCTTAATTATTTAATGTTTCGCATATCGCGAATCAAACAAATTTATACTAATATAATTAGCAAACAAAAATAAAGAACGATATTTTTTTTAGTGAAA
>SEBM01000614.1 GCA_004296145.1 Flavobacterium sp. | reverse complement strand
CTTAAAAACTCTTTTTCTTCTTCACTTGTCAAAATTATTTCACTAGATTGTAAAGAGTGTTCAACTAGTTCAAAACAATATGTAATTAAAGCTGTTTTTTGAGCTAACGGCAATTTTAATGGTATTTGAATAATTTTTTCCAAAAAACTCAATCCTGCTTTTTGATCTCCTTCTCCAAATCTTTCTGCTATTGCCGAAGCAACCATATTCTCGTCAAACGACAATACATAAGTTGTATAAGCGAAATCTCCTGTAAGTTTAACCAAACGAAATATTGAATGAATTTCATTTTTTTCTAATCGATCGATATCATCAATAAAAATAACAACTTTTTTTTGATTTTCTTTTAGCAGTTTTTCAATCCTTGCTTTTAATTTTTCAATATCATTATTAGAAAGAAAACTCCCAATAGTGTCTGTAACATCTCCCATACCAGGAATAATTTTTCCATATTCCTTAAAAATATCTCCAATAGTTTCTCTGTTTGTTTTTAAATTTCCTTTCTTTTCGTAAAAACCTGCTTCTACTTTTTTCCATCCCTTTATAAAAATATTATTTTTTTTCATAATATTTTTTTTCTCACCTACACTTTCTATTAATTCATTTGCTAGGGTATCAAAAAATGATCTGAGTAAAGTTGTTTCATCTGTAAATCTCCATGGATTAAATGTAAAATGAATTACGTGTGTTTGATGAAAACTAAGCTCTTTTTTTATGAAATTAATAACGGACGTTTTACCTTCTCCCCATGCCCCGTAGAGGCCAATTACAATACTATCAATACTTGCCCTATTAACTATTGTTTCAGCAATTCTTTTTGAAAATTTATAACGTTGAAATTTATCATCTTTCTCCTCATTAACTGGTTTATCTGCTGAAAAAGTTTCGCTCATTTTTTTATTGATTTGAATTAGATATCAGCTAATATATAATTATTTATTAAGATTTTTACATGCGATTATTTTACGATATAATTTTTGGTACTTCTTAAATAAAAATAAAATTCCGACTTTAGCCTCACCAAACAACCCACTTCAAAAAAATGAACAAAAACATATCAACCCTCTACCAAATCTCCCAAAAACAAACCCGAAAAATAATTGGTTTAATGTCTGGAACTTCGCTTGACGGGCTTGATGTGGCGCTTTGCGAAATTTCGGGAAGTGGCGAAACGACTCAGGTGAAAATTGCGGAATTTGAAACCATTAGTTATTCGGAGGAAATAAAAACCGAAATCCGTAAAGTTTTTGCTCAAAAAACAATCGATTTTCAGCATTTGGTTTTGCTTAACGAATGGATTGCGCTTTTGCATGCCGGTTTGGTAAACGATCTTTTGCAGAAATGGAATATTCCCGCACACGAAGTTGACTTAATTGCTTCGCACGGACAAACGGTTTTGCATGCGCCTAAGTTTTTGCATCAGCAGGAAAAATTTCCGAATGCAACTTTGCAAATTGGCGACGGCGATCATATTGCAGTCAAAACCGGAATTATCACACTTTCTGATTTCAGACAGAAACATGTCGCTGCGGGTGGCGAAGGCGCGCCTTTGGCCGTGTACGGAGATTATATTTTGTTTGGCAAAAAAGGCGAAAACCGAATTATGCTCAACATGGGCGGCATTGCCAATTATACGTATCTCCCTGCTTCTCTAAACGCTGAGGACGTTTTTGTTACCGATACCGGAACGGCAAATACGTTAATTGATATTTACACCAAACATTATTTCCCCGAAAAAAGTTACGATAAGGATGCCGAAATTGCGCAAAGCGGTAAGTTAAACGAAACGCTTTTAGCGGAATTGAAAAACGATACTTTCTTCCAGAAAAGTTTTCCAAAATCGATTGGTCAGGAAGTTTTTAATTTTGAATTTGTACAAAAAGCACTTTCAAAAACGGATTTACAAAACATTTCGGCATCAGATTTGCTTGCGACTCTTACACGTTTGAGTGCCGAAACTATTGCCGAAGGAATTCTTTTTACCATAAATAATACGAATATCGCGCCCGAAGATTTTCATATTTATATGTCGGGCGGCGGAACTAATAATCCGTTATTGGTAAAATGGTTAAAGGAATTACTGCCGTGTGAGTTTCACACCAGCGACGATCTCGGAATTTTGAGCGATGCTAAAGAAGCGGTTTTATTTGCCATTTTGGCTAACGAAACTGTGGCTGGAGGAAATTACAATTTCGGAAACAGTAAAATTCCGTCTGTGACAATGGGGAAAATTTCATTTCCTGATTAATGTTTGCCACTAATTACACAAATTGCACTAATTTTTTTCTTTTTGTCACAGATTAAAAGGGTTTTGTTTCACGCAGATTTGGCAGATTGAGCCGATTTATTTTTATTATATTTATAATAATCTGCGCTTATC
>SEBM01000613.1 GCA_004296145.1 Flavobacterium sp. | reverse complement strand
GTTTACTATATAAAGTCTTCTGCTCCTGTTTATAAGGCGCAGACTTCAGTATTAATTAAGGATGCTAAAAATATGACTGCAGCATCGGGAGATGTTGGCGTACTTCAAAGTTTTGGTGGTTTTAGTGGGATGGGAACTAATAGTATAGAGAATGAGATTGCGGTCTTCAAAACAAAAACGATCATTGAAGATGTTTTAAAAGATCTTAATTTTCAAACTCCTATTTATGCAAAGCAAACGTTAAATAATATTGAACTTTATGGAGATACTAGCCCTTATATTATCAATGTTATACAAGAAAAAAATGATGCACAATTACCTAAAAAACCGATTTGGATAAAATCAAAAGGAAATGAAATCATACTGTCTTCTGATGAATGGGAGAAAAATATAACAACCTCGTATAATACGACGACAAATTTACCATTTGCAATCTTAATGATTCGCAAAAATCCCAAATTCAAAGCGCCTAAAAAAATTGAATTATCGGAGACTTATTTTGAATATAATAATTTTGAAGAAACGGTTAATTATTTTCAAGAAGCTTTAGCAGCAGATTTATTAGATAAAGATGGTACTATTATTAATATTTCTGTAAATTTTGAAAATAAAGAAAAGGCAAAAGATTTTTTAAACGGTTTAGTAAGACAATATAATTCATATGCTATTCAGGATAAAAATCTAGAATCTAAAAAAACAAAAGATTTTATTGATAGGAGAATTGTGCTTATTTCTAAAGAATTAGGAAGTGTAGAAACAGAAAAAGAAGGATATAAGTCTGCCAATAATATGGTTGATTTACCAACAGAGGCTGGAATTAATCTACAATTGAAAGAACAAAGTAAGGCTCAATTGTTGGAAATAGGGACTCAATTAGAACTAAATCGTATACTTAAAAGTTCTTTAAACAAAAAAGGACTAGGTGATGTTTTGCCACTGAATATTGGTCTTGAAAGTGAAGCAGCAAGTCAAGCAATTCAACAATATAATGCACTGGTATTACAGAGAAATAAATACCTGGAATCTGCCACTCCAGACAACCCGCTTGTACAAAATGCAAATAATGAAATTGCAGAATTAAAATCTTCATTATCGCAATCTCTACAAAAAAATGTAACCTCTTTGGAATTAGCAAAAACGAAAGTGGAAAGCCAACTCGGTGGTTCTGTACAGATGATTAATAAAATTCCTACTCAGGAAAAATTATTCAGAAGTATTGAAAGGCAGCAGCAGATAAAAGAAAATCTCTATTTATTACTCTTGCAAAAGAGAGAAGAAGCAGCAATAAGTATGGAAATTGCCTCTGAAAAAGCCAGAGTGATCGATAGAGCATTTGTAATGAGTAAACCTGTTGCTCCTAGAAAACTCGTAATATTGGGAGCGTTTGCCGCAGTAGGACTTTTGATGCCATTTGCTTTTATATATTTAAAAGAGATTTTACAAAGCACAATCAATAGGAGAGATGACGTTACAAAACTCACGAAACTTCCGGTTATTGCTGAAATTCCTCAGTTGAAAAATAAGGAAAATCCACTGGTTAGCTTTAATGATGTTTCTCCCATGGCAGAGGCTTTCAGAATTTTTGTTACAAATTTAAAGTTTCTACTTCCTGGGAAAAATGAAACGCAAATAATTTTAGTTACATCATCAGTAAAAGGTGAGGGGAAGACGTTTGTATCAACCAATTTATCGATCATTTTGGCATCGGCACGCGATAAAGTTTTAGTAATAGGAGCAGATGTTCGGAATCCTCAATTACAAAGATATAATCCCACTATGAAGTCTGTAAAAGGATTAACTGAATTTTTGAGTGGTGAAGAAATTTCAACAAATGAAATTATACACCCTAGTGGATATAATGAAAATTGTGATTTTATCTATTCAGGTTCTATTCCTCCAAATCCTACAGATCTTTTGCAAAACGGAAAGTTGCAGGAACTTTTAGCTGAAATTAAATCTCAGAATAAATACAAGTATATTGTTTTAGATACGGCACCATTATTATTGGTTACAGATTCTTTCATCATAGCAGACATAAGTGATGTTATTGTTTATGTAACAAGAGCTGAGGTTACAGAAGAAAGTTATATAGAATTTTTAAACAATTCTGTAGAAGAAAATAAACTTAAAAACGTAGGAATTGTTTTAAATGAAGTAAAAGAATCCAATTTTGGTTACGGTAATAAGTATGGTTATGGATACGGCGCACAAGAGAAAAAATGGTGGCAAATTTTCAGATAAATTGAAATATGCATCAAAAAATAGGTGAGCTTTAAGTTTAAAATTTGAATGACTTAGGATTTTTCAACACTATTAATTACTATTTTTTTATATTTTATCTTAATCATATTTGGAAACAGAAAATGTTGGTAGAGTAAAAC
>SEBM01000089.1 GCA_004296145.1 Flavobacterium sp. | reverse complement strand
GTTAACAGTATAAATGCCGTAATGATAGAAGTTCTGGGTAAAATGATGTAAGAATAATTTTAGTTTTAATTAGAACTTTAAAACTTTAATTTTAAAACACTTACATATGAAAGCAGCAGTTATACACGGACCGGGTTCTATTCAGTACGATACGGTAGATGATCCACGATTAAAAGCTCAGGACGATATTATTCTTAAAGTAACATCGACAGCTATCTGCGGATCTGATCTGCATATTTATTCCGGTGGATTTCCACAGCCAAGACCAATGGTTTTGGGTCATGAATTTATGGGAATTGTCGAAGAAGTCGGCAGGGATGTTACCCACTTAAAAGTTGGTGATCGCGTCGTAGTTCCTTTTCCGATAGCATGTGGATCATGCTTTTTTTGCAATCACGATTTGCCGGGACATTGCGAACATAGTAATCCCGAACATTATGGCCCCGAAGGCGGAGTTCTGACAGAAAAAGGTGGTGCGTTATTTGGCTACACGGATCTATACGGTGGTTATGATGGCGGACAAGCACAATATGTTCGTGTTCCTTATGCTAATTTTGGTCCGCGCGTTGTTCCTGATTTTCTAACAGATGAACAGGTTTTATTTCTTACCGATATTTTTCCGACAGGCTATACAGGAGTTGACTGGGGTGAAGTTAAAGGAGGTGAAAGCGTTGCTATTTTTGGCTCTGGCCCAGTTGGTCTTATGGCGGCAAAAAGTGCGTTTTTGAGAGGTGCCGAAAAAGTTTTTGTGATTGATACACTACAATATCGTCTTGATAAGGCAAAACAAACTACTGGTTGTGAAACCATTTTATGGGAAGATGGTGCTAAAGATGTTGTGGAGCAAATTAGGGAACATACAAAAGGCCGTGGTGCAGATGTTTGTATTGATGCTGTAGGCTTTGAGCCTGATCGTAGTTTTGTCGACAGGGCAAAAGCTGTGATTAATCTCGAAAAAGGTTCTGTAAAAGTGCTTGAAGCTTGTATGAGTGCTGTCCGTCGTGGCGGAATTGTATCTGTATTAGGCGTTTATCCTTCTTTATATGACAATTTCCCGATCGGACAATTTTTTGATAAAGGAATTACTTTAAAAGGCGGGCAGGCTCCGGCGCAAAAACACATCGATAAATTATTAGAATATGTTGTTGAGGGAAAAGTAAAACTGGATGATATTATTACGCACACAATGCCATTGTCTGAAATTGCACATGCTTATGATATTTTTAAAAAACGTACCGACGGCTGTGTAAAAGTCGTTCTTGATCCGTGGAAATAAATTCTGTTTCCAAAAAAAAATGGTCTGTTTATTAAATAAGCAGACCATTTTTTTTTGGAAAATTTTATTTTGAATTTGAATAAGAATAGGGATAATCTCCTGCTGATGTACCGCGTTGTAAATTTGGAGAACTGGTCATGTCAAAATTTAATTCTCCGCCTTCCAGAATCTCAAAATGGTTAATGTAATTTTTAGTGTATTTTGAATTATCCCATTTTAATTTATCTACATATCTGTTAATATCCGAATTGTCGGGAGCATTAATAATAAGCTGTTTTCCGTTTTCAAACTGAACCGTTGTTTTCTTAAATAAAGGTGCGCCCAAAACATATTCTTCTCTAGCAGGACAAACGGGATAAAATCCCATTGCAGAAAAAATATACCAGGCAGAAGTTTGTCCGTTGTCTTCGTCCCCGCAATATCCGTCGGGAGTTGGTTTGTACAAACGGTTTATGACTTCTCTTGTCCAATATTGTGTTTTCCAAGGTTCTCCGGCATAATTATATAAATAAATCATGTGCTGAATTGGCTGATTTCCGTGTGCATATTGTCCCATATTCATGATTTGCATTTCGCGAATTTCGTGAATAACTTCTCCATAATAACTATCATCAAAAACCGGAGGTGTGGTAAAAACAGCGTCTAATTTGGCTGTAAATGCTTTCTCTCCGCCCATCAAATCTATTAAACCCTGAATATCATGAAATACACTCCAGCTGTAATGCCAGCTGTTTCCTTCTGTAAATGCGTCTCCCCATTTTAACGGATTAAATTTTGCAGGAAAGCTTCCATCTTTGTTTCTTCCGCTCATCAGTCCGAGTTTTGGGTCGAATAGATTTTTATAATTGAGCATTCTTTTTTCGAAAAATTTAATTTCTTTGTTCGGACGATCTAAGGCTTTGGCTAATTTCCAGATTGCAAAATCATCATACGCATATTCTAAAGTTCTGGCGGCATTTTCATTGATTTTGACATCATACGGAACATAACCCAAAGTATTATAATAATTTACCCCTTTTCTTCCTACGGCATCCATTGGACCTTCGTTTTCGGCACCATGCAGCAAGGCTTCATACAAAGTATTAATATCGTATCCTCTCAAACCTTTGACATAAGCTTCAGAAACTACTGAAGCAGAATTGTTTCCGACCATTACATTTCTAAACCCCGGACTAGACCATTCCGGCAAAAATCCTCCTTCTTTATAATCATTGATTAAGCCTTCCTGCATTTCCTTATTTATAGAAGGATAAACCAGATTTAGCAAAGGATATAAAGCACGAAAAGTATCCCAAAATCCGGTTCCTGCAAACATATATCCTGGTAAAACTTTTCCGTTGTATGGACTGTAATGCACAATATCACCATTTTTGTCTATCTCATATTGCTTTTGAGGAAAACAAACTGTGCGGTACAAACAGGAATAAAAAGTCTTTAATTGCTCTGTGTTATTATCTTCAACTGTTATTTTTCCTAAAACTTTATTCCACTCCTTTTTAGATTGTTCTACTGTTTCTTCAAATGTTGAAGAGCCTAATTCATTCTTTAAATTTAACTCCGCCTGTTCTGGACTGATAAAAGACGAAGCAACTTTTATATTTACTTTCTCTCCTTTCTGAGTTTTAAAACCAATTATTGCACCTACGTGAATGCCCGTTGATTCTAATTTATCTTTTGTCAACGTTTTATCATTCCATGTCGAATTGTTGGCAAACGGCTTGTCAAATTGCAATACAAAATAGTTTTTAAAATTCTGAGGAACTCCGCCACTGTTGCGGGTTGTATAACCAATAACTTTATTTTCTGATGGAATTATTTTGATATACGAAGCTTTATCAAAAGCATCAATTACAATAGAAGATTTCTCGTTATCCGGAAATGTAACCTGAAAATGTGCCGCTCTTTCTGTTGTGGTAATTTCTGTTGTAACATCATAATCGGCAAGGTAAACACTATAATAATAAGGTTTTGCCGTTTCTGCTTTATGACTGAACCAGCTGGCTCTTTCATCTTCATTAAAAACCGATTTACCTGTAACCGGCATGATCGAAAACTGTCCGTAATCGTTCATCCATGGCGACGGCTGGTGTGTTTGCTTAAATCCTCTGATTTTTTCTGCTGTATAGGTATATGCCCAGCCATCACCCATTTTTCCGGTTTGTGGCGTCCAGAAATTCATTCCCCACGGCCGGCAAATTGCAGGATACGTATTTCCGTTAGAAAGACTGTACAATGATTGCGTGCCCATTAAAGTATTTACATATTCTACAGGATCCAACGCTTTATTTTGTGCATTTATAAAAACACAGAATTGCATTAACCCTAAAAAAATCAAACTCTTTATTTTCATAATTATGTTAAGGTTTAAGTGGTGATTTATAAGTTATTAGTCCCAAGTCCTTAGTCCTTAGTTTTAAATACTAAGTATTAATTATCAAGAACTAAGGACTAAGAACTAACTACTAAAGACTGAATTAAAATCTAAAAAGGCCTATCTTCTTTCAAAACTCCCCAAGTAGCTGATGGCTTGTCTCCCATATACAATTTTAGCTCTCCTCCTTTTACAATCATATCATGCTTTATATACGATTTGGTATAAGTTTTTCCGTTGTATTCAGCCTTTTGGATATAAATATTTTTATCACTGTTATCTATTGCATTCAATGTAAATGAAGTATTTTGATTATAATGAATGACAGCATTATTAACCAACGGACTTCCTATAATATAAATTCCGTTTGCCGGATTGACAGAATAAAATCCCATTGACGAGAATACATACCACGCAGACATCTGACCTAAATCTTCATTTCCGCACAAACCATCCGGTTTTGTTGAATAGAATTTTTCATCAATTTCACGAATTAATTTTGCTGTTTTCCAAGTTTGTCCGGCATAAGAATATAAATAAGGAATATGATGATTCGGTTCATTTCCCTGTGCATATTGTCCGATTAAACCACTAATATCCGGAGAAACATCTTCACCTTCTACTTTATCAGGTAATAAAAACAGCGCGTCTAATTTAGCTAAAAATTTATCTTCGCTTCCAAATAAATCAATTAAACCATAAGGATCCTGAGGAACCAACCAGGTATATTGCCATGCATTTCCTTCGACATAATCGTCTTTACGGTGCACAGAAGAAAGCGGATTAAAAGGAGTTCTCCAATTTCCGTCGGCTAATTTTCCTCTCATGAAAGTGGTTTCCTTATCAAAATAAAGTTTGTATAAATTAGCTCTTTTAGTAAAATAAGCATAATCTTCGGTTTTGTTCAATGCTTTTGCCATTTGGGCGATACAATAATCATCGATGGCATATTCTAAGGCATTCCCAACAGATTCTAATACTTTATCAGCCGGAATATATTGCAGTTTCTGAACATAATCCATTCCGTCGCGGGTTTGCATGGCTGTTTTTTTAATGGCTTCGTAAGCAAGTTCGGTGTCATAATCACGATAGCCTTTTAGGTAAGCATCTACAATAACAGCGATAGAATGATTTCCGTTCATGGTATTGGTTTCATTTCCCATTAAATGCCAAACCGGTAATCTGCCTTGCTGCTGATAAATAGCCAAAAAGGATTTTACAATATCATTAATTTTATCGGGTTGTGTAATGGTATATAAAGGATGTAAACCTCTATAAGTATCCCAAAGTGAAAAGGTGGTATAATTGGTAAAAGCAGCTTTTGGGTATACCTTTTTATCTGTTCCGAGATAATCACCGTTTGCATCATTAAAAATGGAAGGCGCAAACATGGTATGATACAATGAGGTATAAAAAACTTTCATTGTTTTATCATCTGCTTTGATCTGAATTTTGTTCAGTTCTTTATTCCATTTTGAATTGGCTTCTCTGACGATTTTATCAAAATCCCAATCCGCAATCTCGGCTTTTATATTCGCGGAAGCGTTATCATAACTTACAGGAGAAATACCCACTTTTACAAAAATCTGTTTGTTTTTTAAGGTTTTAAAATCTAAAACGGCTTTTATTTTTAAACCTTCTGCCTCATTTCCTTTAATTAGAGCAATGCTGTCATGTAATGAAATAGTAGTTATGGGTTCTGAAAATTCCATTGCAAAATAGATACGCTGATCTGTTGCCCAGCCTGCAGAATAACGGTAGCCAACAATTTTAGTTTCACTTACTTTTTTAATATAAGTTTTTACCGGTCTGTCCCATCCTATTCCGTCAGCAAGGTCTATTAAAATATGAGAATCTGAAGCGTTATCAAAAGTATATTTGTGAAAACCGACTCTTTCGCTGGCAGTCAGTTCTGCTTTGATTTTATATTTATCTAAAATAACACTGTAATAACCGGGTTTTGCAATTTCATTTTTGTGAGAAAAATAAGAACCGTAACCGTTTGTCATATCTTCTTTTGTGCCTTTGTTAAGAGCCACTTTTCCTGATACCGGTAACACTAAAATATCATTTAAATCCCCGATTCCGGTTCCGCTTAAATGGGTGTGCGTAAAACCTAATATCGTATTGCTTGCGTAGTTGTATCCACTGCACCAGTCCCAGCCTTCAAAAATATTTACCGGACCTAACTGAGCGGCACCAAACGGAACATTAGCTCCGACAAATACATGTCCGTGACCTCCGGAACCAATTATCGGATCTACATATTTAGTATAATCTGTATTGTTTTGTTTCTTTTTCTTTTCCTGTGAAATGACATTATTAGAAGTAAACAGACTTAAAATAAAAATTCCGGCAAGAACTAATTTTGTATATTTTTTTGACATAGATTTCTTTTTTTTTAAAAGTTCAAAGGGACATAGTAACAAAGTTACAAAAGGTTTAAACTATTTTCCTTTCTAAACTTTGCCTCTCTGTCCCTCTGAATCTTTGAAGCTTGAATTAAATTTTATCCCACCAGATTCTGGTTGTCATTAAATCACGACCCTGACGCTGTATTGCTTCTTTGTAATTGTCTGAGTTTGTTAAAAGTTCAGACTGATCATAAATTAATCTTCTCGGAATCGTACCATTTGTTTCTCCCGTTGGATCATTTACCGGAACCAAAACAGGATAACCCGTTCTTCTGTATTCTGAAAATGCTTCAAAACCATTAAACAACAATACAATCCATTTCTGAGTAATGATTTGCTCGATTTTTTGCGCTTCTGTTCCCGCAGATTTAAATGGATATGTTGTGATATAAGTATTGTATTCTGTATTGGTAACCGCCGGAACTTTATCTCCAAAAATAGTAAGTACAGTCATTGCAGCATTTACACCGTCTTCATAATGTTTTTCTGCCGTTTCTCCAACGCTCCAGCCTTTTACTGCGGCTTCTGCCAATATAAATTTAACTTCTGCATAAGACATTATTAAAGTTGGCGCATCGTAACGCAAAACTGTCGAAGTATTTGGATCTGAAAACACTTTTTTATCTCCGCCCGGAAATTCCTTAGCATCATTGGCAAGTCCCTGCTGATGCGCTGGATTATTATCTCCGGTTGCTTCTAATTTGGCATAAATTCTTAAACGCGGATCGTTTGTGTTCTTTAGTAAATCAATAAAAGTTTTACTGAATTTAATATTAGATTCTCCTCCGTTTAAATCGTTTCTAACCCATGCCGAAGTGATTGGATTTGTTTTAACTCCCACAGGACCTGCATCATGTTTTAAAACAAGGCTATCATCATTAGATGTAAAAACACCTTTTGAATAAGCTTTTTCTACATACTCTTTTGCTTTTGCAGGATTTACTTTAGACAAACGCATTGCCACTCTTAGCATTGCAGAATTCGCTAATTTTTTCCATCTTGCTACATCGCTTTGGTAATACAAATCTGCATTTCCTGCAAATGGTTTAGATGCGTCTAAAGCGGTTCCTGCTTCATCCAATTCTTTTAAAAGATCGTTGTAGATAGCTTCCTGAGTGTCGTATTTTGGAGTGAAAATATTTCCGTTATATCCTTGTACAGCTTCAAAATACGGAACTTCACCATAAGTGTCTGTCAATTTCTGGAACATTAATACTTTCATAATTCTAAGTGCCTGAATCATGTTTGAATTTTCGGGAGTATTATCTAAAACAGACAATAACTGATAAATCTGGTTTAATCCTTTACCGTATGTTTCTCCAAAAAGTGCAGCCGAATATTCTGATGAATAACTATATTTTGAACCCGATCCTCCCAGCGAAGAAAATTGCTGTACAATTTGTGCTGCGTAAATATTATTTCCCCTTGTATTAGAAAAATCCTGACCATCAACATAAATCTCGGCAAGTGTAAACATTGATTTTATGGCCGGATCTGTAAGAGCATTTGGGTTTGTATTCATTTCTTCGAACCCTTTATCGCAGGAAGCTAATGTCATTGCACTAAGAATTGCGACACAAAATATTTTTATATATTTATTTTTCATCTTTTTAAAATTAGAATTTCACACTAAGCGTTACACCGTAGTTTCTTGTCAAAGGCATAGAAGCTCTTTCCATTCCCTGTGCATTTGTATTGTTATAATTTGATTCAGGATCAATATTTGGCACTTTGTCATAAATGGTCCATAAGTTATGTGCAGAAAAAGCTAAACTAATAGATTGAAAAGGTGTTTTCTGAATATAAGCTTTTGGGAAATTGTAGCTAAATGATATAGCTCGCAATTTAACAAAATCGGCATCATAAACAAAGTTTGACGTTATATCGCTATAACTTCTCCAATAATCATAGGCAGAAACTGTGGTATTTACAGGTCCGTTTACACCTTTACCTGATACTGCAATACCTTCTTCACGACCAGGAAGTGTGATTTCTGACAATCCGTAACGTGCTCCTAATTGGTTTGTAGCAGAATAAATCTCGCCTCCAAATTTAGCATCAACAAAAATAGAAAGTGTGAAATTTTTATAAGTAAAGTCATTTGACAGCCCCATTGACGTTGGTGCAACACCCTGTCCTGCAATAATTAAACCTCCTCTAATAAATTTTCCATTAGCATCAAGTAAAATCTCACCATTTTCATTTCTTGCATAATCATATGCTTTGATGACTCCAAAAGGCTGTCCTTTTTCTAAAACTACAGAAGCTCTGGCATCTCTGTTGTTATCCAATAGTTTTGTAGGTATTTTATCAGAAAGACTCACTACTTCACTTTCATTATAAGCAAAATTATAGCCTACATTCCATGAGAAATTTTCTGTTTTTATTGCTTTTACATTCACTGCAAATTCAACCCCTTTGTTCAGGATTTCTCCAACATTAATCTTCGTTGTTCTAAATCCGGAACCGATAGAAATATCTGCATCAGCAATATCTTTAGTTGTTTTTTTGCTGTAGAAAGTCAAATCGGTACTCAGTCTGTTATTAAAAAACGTGTTTTCAAAACCAAACTCAATAGTACTTACATTATAAGGTTTTAAAAATTTGTTTGGAACCGTGTCTCCATTAATTCCTAAAATTGGCTGTCCCTGAGATTCTGTTTGACCATCTGGAGCTATATATGTCAATGTCAATGCATAAGCTTCAGGTAATGCTCCACCAACATTTCCCCAACCTGCTCTTATTTTTCCATAAGACATCCATTCTGGCAATTTAATTATTTCAGAATAAACAAAACTGGTATTTACTGATGGGTAAAAAGTCGTATTATCATCTACATATAAAGTAGAAAACCAATCCTGACGGCCTGTTAAACTCAAAAATAAGAAATCTTTATATCCTAAATCGGCAGAATAAAAAAGAGAATTCACCTCGCTTTTTGAATATAATTTCTCCGTTTTTTCCGGTTGCGTATTGGCATAAAAATATTTAAACGGAACAATAAAGTTAGCTCCTCTCATTTTTATACCGCTGAATCTGTTATCCTGACGATTTGCTCCGATAAAAGCATCTAAATTAAGATTTTTAGCTATATCCGCTTTGTATCCCAGATAACCTGAAGCATTAAATTCTGAACGGTTTTCGATTCTGTTTTCATAAGTTCCGCCCGGAGTGTAGTTGATTCCTGTAGGTTCAATTTCAGTATATTCATAATTAATATCATCAATACCTAAAACAGCTTTTGCATAAATTTTATCGGTAATATTATAGGTTACTTTTGCTGAACCAATGAAACGCTTTCTAAGATCGTTATTTAAAGGTTGGTCTGTAGCAAAATAAGGATTGGTCTGATAAACGTTTGAAGCAAAATAATCTTCTTCACCGCCATTTGCATCATACGGATTACTAATCCATCTTATGTCATTACTTGGAACCATAAAGGTTGTTGGAAAAGACGGATTTCGCGGAGAATCATTCAGATAAGGTCTGTTTTTACTTTTCTCAGAAATGTATTGCGCATTAGTCTCAATATTTATTTTTTTGTTTGGAGAAGAATTTAAACTCAAATTGACATTATTTCTTCCAAAATTTGTTCCCGGCAAAATAGATTCATCTTTAGTATTTCCAAAAGATAATCTGAAGTTTGTAGTTTCATTTCCTCCGGAAATTGCCAAAGTATTACTGAAAGAATATCCTGTTCTGTAGAATTTTTCAACGTTATCTTTTCCGTATGCTTTGTACGGTCTTGTTACCCCGTCAATTGAGATAGCAGGTGTTCCGTCGTATTTATCTCCCCATGCAAAATAATAAGAATCCCTAAGTTCCTGCAGGTTTGTAAATCTTGTTGGTACATTGGTATTAACGTCCGGTGCTCCTGCTCCATACTGATCCTGCCAGTGCAAAAGACTTGCCGGTGTATTAAAAGTAGAAGTAGTACTAAAATCTACTCCAATTCCGGTTCCGTTTTTACCTTTTTTTGTTGTAATTAAAATAACACCGTTCGAACCTCTGTACCCATAAAGAGCAGAAGCAGAACTTCCTTTTAAAACTGATATTGAAGCAATATCATCCGGATTAAAAGACGACATACCATCACCTTTATCGGCTCCTCCGTACATTCCGGCATTTCCTTGCTGAGTGTTATCGATCGGAATACCATCAACAACATACAAAGGCTGGTTAAGTCCTGATGCTGAAGTCGCTCCACGAATTACCACACGGCTTGAACCAGATGGTCCTGTAACCGGCGCAGAAACGTTTACCCCGGCTATTTTTCCCTGAAGGGCATTTCCTAAATTAATTTCTTTATTCTTTGTCAGGTCCTCGCCTTTTAACTCTCCCACGGCGTATCCCAGACTTCTCTTTTGTTTTTTAACTCCAAATGAAGTTACTACTACATCTTTTAATTCTTGTGCGTCTTCTCCCAATACAACAGAAACTTTGTTTTCATTTGGCTGAAGCGTAATTGATTTTGATACAAAACCTATAGAACTTACATTTAAAATCACTACACCTTCAGGAACATTCATCCTGAATCTTCCTTCGGTATCTGTAATAGCGCTAAATGGTTTACCCTGAACTTCTATCGATGCAGCAACAACTCCCTTGTTATCTGCATCAGTTACTGTGCCTGTTATTAATCGGTTTTGTGCAACAGCTCCTAAACTACTGAACAATACCATTCCTAACACTGCTAATATTCGTTTCATAAGCATTTTTTTTGGTTTAATTTGTTT
>SEBM01000612.1 GCA_004296145.1 Flavobacterium sp. | reverse complement strand
CGATGAAGAAGAACTTGACGATTTAGGTGTTGGATCAACACTGGCTTTACTCACAGAGCTTCTAAAGTTTAGTAAAAATACATTTGGACGCGTGTAAAAAGGATCATCTCCCTGATACCAATCCGGATTGTATTTTGATAGTTCTAATACTCTTTCAAATTGTTTTCCCCACTCTACTTCTACATCTAAAGCTATTGCATAAGGAAATAATTGCTCGAATAACTGTGGTGTTAACTCAGGCGGGTTCAGCATATTCATTCTGTCTTTTTCTGCCGTTTCGAGATATAATTTAAATCCTTCTAATCTATGGAGTGCCTCTGCGCCTTTTTCTGTAAATTTTCCTAAAGTCCTAACATAAAAGATAAACATCACAAAAGCAACGCCTATAATCATCATTTGCAATGCACTTAAAAAGAAAAATGTCATAAAAAATATTCCCACTGCAGGAGCAAAAATAAAGAAAGTCAGAAATCCTCTTAAAATAGACAAACCATTACTTTCTACTTTTTGAGTAAGCCAATAAGTGACAGCGGTTAATGCCGCAATTAAACCGAAGTAAAATGTATAATTAATATATTCTTTGTCTTTAGAAAGAACTTCATAAGTCAATCCTCCAATTAAGAAAACAGCAAAACCAATCCATTTTTTTGAGGTATTGTTTTGGTAATATTCTTCTATTTTGAGTTGTTTGGTTACAGAATCACTCCATCTGGAATAGGCTTTTTCAAATAATTTATAGTTTGAATTATTAACTTTTATTTTTCCTTTTTTCGAAATCTGGTTTAGTAATCCTGATTCTTCCGGACTCAACGTATTTAAATCTTTATTCAGAATTTCCAGTTCATAAACTTCTTCATTTATAAAAACACCGCTTTCTACAGTCGAAGAAATTTTTACGGCGCCTTTTACAGCCGCATTTATGAGCGACGCCATATAAGTCTTTTGTTTGGTAGCTCTATGATAAACATATCCTGCAATGGCAGGAGACCAGTCAAAAGGAGGCAAAAATTCTGGAATTGTTGTTTTTTGAACGGGATCTTTTCCGTGTTTTCGCCAGCTAAAAAAGAAAAACAACGCCATTGCTATTAGAAAAATGCCTGACCACAAATACCCTTTTATTAACTTATAATAAGAACTTGATTTCTGCGCCATTGTTGGCGGATCTACAACTCCTTTTGCAAATGATGCTGCAACAGTTAATCCTTCATTTGGTTTAAGATTTACTGTCGAAAAACTAACAATAGTTTTACTGTCATTTAAAGAACTAATACAATTTGAACTTGTAGATCCTGCTAAACCTGTGTAACAATGCAGGTTTTCAAATCTATTATCAGACGGAAGATAAAATTGACATGTTGCTTTATCGATAGGAAAATCCCAGCCGTTTCCGGTTACATTCCAATACAATTCATCATAATGATCAAAATAACCTATTTGAAAAGGAACGCTGTAATTAATTTGATATTTATAAATACCACTTTCTAATTCAACATCTTTATCGCCGATATAAAGTTTCCATTCATTTCCTTCTTCTTTGGTAAAATAGTTCGCTGTATTTCCATCTTTTGTAATAGCGTTTATAGAATATCCTACATCGATCTGATTACCGTCTTTATCTTTACGAACAAGCGGTAAAACCCTTAGCAAACCATGTTTAAAAACATCCCCTTCGGCTTTTATGGTAATATTTTCGATTACCTGAATTTTTCCCGATTTCTCGATTTGAACTTTTACATCAAAATTTAGTATTTTTTCCTGGGCTTGTGCCTGATAAAATAAAACGGCAAAAAGAACAAAAAATATTTTTTTTAGAAACATAAAATAAAATGATTTAGAACTGAACTTTAGGAACTTCTCTTTGTGTTTCTTCTTGTATTTCGAGGAAGTTTTTCTTTGAAAATCCAAACATACCTGCAATCAGATTTCCTGGGAAAGATTCTACAGCAATGTTATATTCTCTTACTGTTCCGTTATAATATCTTTTTGATCTTTCAATTTCTGTCTCAATTTCGCCTAAATCAGATTGCAGACTAAGAAAATTAGTATTTGCTTTTAAGTCAGGATAACTTTCTGCAAGAGCAAAAACAGATCCCACAGCTGTAGTAAGCTGTTTGTCTAATTGTAGTTTTTCATCAGCATTATTGCTATTCAAGGCTTGATTACGAAGATTTACAATATTACTGAGTGTTCCACTTTCATGGTGCATATATCCTTTTACAGCTTCAACAAGATTCGGAATTAAATCGAAACGTTTCTTTAAAATAACATCGATACCGCTAAAAGCCTCTTCGACTCTATTTCTTTTTGAAACAAAGCCATTGTAGATAGAAATGAATGCAAAAATAACTAGTAAAAGAACAGCTACTATAATTATTGTGGTCATATTTTAGTAT
>SEBM01000611.1 GCA_004296145.1 Flavobacterium sp. | reverse complement strand
TAATTATACTTCCGCTTGTTTTAATATATTCTTTAAAGTTTTATATGATTAAAAAAGCAAGTTTAAAAATAAGTTAATGGAGCCAAAAATCATTCAGGGAGGAAATTTTGCTGATCACAGAGGAACTATATCATATGTAAATGATTTTAGTTTTAAAGATATTGAAAGATTTTATATCATTAGTAATTCTGAAGCAAATCCTGTTCGGGCTTGGCAGGGGCATAAACTAGATGCTAAAAACTTTTATTGCATAAGTGGTTCTTTCAAAATTCACTTTGTAAAAATTGACAATTGGGAAAATCCATCAAAAGATTTAGCTATTGAAACGATCATCGCTACTGTATCTGACAGCAAAATTATTCACATACCTGCCGGATACGCAAATGCTATAGAATCATTAGAAAAAGATTCAAAATTAATTTCATTTTCGACTTTGCCTTTGTCACAAGTTAGTGAAGATGACGTAAGATATGATTCAAATTATTGGAAGATCAATGGCTGATAAAAGAATTTTTTTGTCACTACCTCAATTAAGTGGCGAGGAACAAAATTATATTCAAAAAGCATTAAATGACAATTGGATTACTTCCGGAGGACCAAATGTCAATGATTTTGAAAATGATTTAGAAGGATATCTCAATGATGAAGTTTCTGTCGCTGCTTTAAATTCAGGGACATCAGCAATTCATCTGGCATTAATTTTATTGAATGTCAAATCTGGAGATGAGGTTATTTGCCAAAGTATGACTTTTTCAGCCTCAGCAAATCCTATTTTATATCAGGGTGCAACTCCTGTTTTTGTTGATAGTGAAGCGGAAACCTGGAATATTTGTCCGGAAAGCTTAGAAATAGCAATAAAATCCAGAATTGGTAAGGGGAAAAAACCAAAAGCAATTATTGCTGTTCATTTATATGGAATGCCTTATAAAGTTGATGAAATTCATGCTATTGCAGATAAATACGAAATTCCTATAATTGAAGATAGTGCAGAAGCTCTTGGAAGCAATTATAAAGGTAAAAAATGTGGTACTTTTGGTACATTTGGAATTTTTTCATTTAATGGAAATAAAATAATTACAACTTCCAGTGGTGGGGCTCTTATTACAAATTCAAAGGATTTAAAAGAAAAAGCCATATTCTATGCCACGCAATCTAGAGACGAGGCAGTTCATTATCAACATAGTGAAATAGGATATAATTACAGAATGAGTAATGTTTGTGCAGGAATTGGAAGAGGGCAGATGAAAATCTTAAATTCTAATTTAGAAACAATTATTGGCTAAGTACAATTTTGATTGAACCTGATGAAAATATAAATAAAAATGTTTTATTGCAGGCTTTTGAAAACGCAAATATAGAAACAAGACCATTGTGGAAACCAATGCATATGCAACCTCTGTTTTGCAATTACCCATATTACGGTAATAAAGTATCAGAGGATTTATTCGGAAAAGGTTTGTGCTTGCCATCAGGAACAGGACTCAACGAATCGGAAAAAACAAGAATTAGAAACGTTATAAATAAGTTATTTGAAGCTTAAAATCTAATAGATTTTCGAGATAAGACAGCAGGTGAGACTAAACTTGTTATTTTTAATTGAAATAAATTTTTTAATATCTTTAATTCGTATTTTTGTAAACATTACATATCAGACTATCAAAGTAAAACCAAATTGAATACAGATAAACCAACCAGAGTTAGCGATTTCTTGCATAATTATTTTTCGCCAAGAAATTTAAGAGCCAATATTAATAACCTTAGCTATTTGCCTAGGTGGATTATAGTTGGAATTGATGTAATGGTATTGGCTTTTTCCTTTACTTTTACCTACATGCTCTTTGAAGGCACTGCTTTAGGATATATAATAACTTCTCATCATTTTTATTTTGTCAGCAGTTTAATTTTTGTAAATATCTTTTTCTTTTGGTTATTTAGAACTTATTCTGGTATTATAAGGCACTCTTCTTATATAGACGCTATAAAATTGTTGTTTTCACAAATGTCGGTTTTAGTGTTTTTCTTATTTTTCAATCTGGTATTTGAATTGTATTTTGGACACAAGGCCTTTCTGAATACAGCATTATTTATAAATTTAGTTTTATCATTTTGTGGACTTTTTCTATACCGCGTAATAGTAAAACAAACCTTTGAATTGTACTTCTCAGAAAAAGCCAATTCTAAATTAATCAGAACTGTTATTTATGGAACTGATGCAAATGCAATTTCTGTTGCAAATGCATTAAAATTTGAAACACCTTCGAGATTTAAAATTGTTGGATTCGTAGACAAAAACAATCAAAATGCATCTAAACGAATGTTAGATTTGCCAATTTTGATTTTAAGAAAAAAATTACCGGCTTTGATGCGTTCTGTAGCTGCAGAAGGTGTCATTATCGCTGATAAAAGTTTGTCTAAAGATGAGCAACTGATTATAGTAGATCAATGTTTGGAATTTAATTATAGAGTTTATACTGTGCCTTTGATTTCTGACTGGGAAAACCAAAAAGAAATTTCTCAAAAAGTAAAAAATATACAGATTGAAGATTTATTAGAAAGAAAACCAATTGTTTTAGATAGTAAATCAATCTCTAAACAATTAAAAGATAAAACAATTCTTATTACCGGAGCAGCAGGCTCAATAGGAAGTGAGATAGTAAGGCAGGTATTAGGATTTAATCCTAAAAGAGTCATTATTCTTGATCATGCCGAAACCCCTCTTCATAATTTATGCTTAGAAACTTTGAGCATGAATTCTGAAACTAAAATTGTTGCGGTTATTGCCGACGTTAAAAGTAAAAAAGCTTTAGAAAAAGTTTTTAAAACCTACAATCCACATGTTGTTTATCATGCTGCGGCATATAAACACGTTCCTTTGATGGAAGAAAATCCTTCTCAGGCTATTTTGACAAACATTAAAGGAACTAAAAACCTTGCTGATTTATCTTGCAAATACAACGTGAGAAAATTTGTTATGGTTTCTACTGATAAAGCAGTTAATCCTAGCAATGTGATGGGTGCGAGTAAGCGAATTGCAGAAAAATATGTACAGTCTTTGTCTTTAAAAAATCAAAATGAAAATATTCAGACTGCGACAAAATTCATTACAACACGTTTCGGAAATGTTTTAGGCTCAAACGGATCGGTTGTTCCTTTATTTACAAAACAAATTGCCGAAGGTGGCCCGGTAACAATAACACATCAGGATATTATTCGTTATTTTATGACTATACCTGAAGCATGTCAGCTAGTATTAGAAGCGGGAGCAATGGGTAATGGTGGTGAGATTTATATTTTTGATATGGGTAAACCAGTCAAAATTATCGATTTGGCTAAAAAAATGATCAAGCTTGCAGGTTTTATTCCGGATAAGGAAATTAAAATAAAAATCGTAGGTTTGAGGCCTGGAGAAAAGTTGTATGAAGAACTATTAAATGATACTTCTAAGACATTGCCAACCTATCATAATAAAATCATGATTGCGCAGGAACTACAAGATGAATATGAAAATTTGCATATTGAAATTGATGAGCTAATCGGAATTGCAGATTTTTATGAAAATGATGATATAGTTACCAAAATGAAAAAAATAGTTCCCGAATTTAAAAGTATGAATTCTGCTTTTGAAGTTTTGGACAAGTAGTATATGTTTATAATTTAATTTAATGAGTAATGAA
>SEBM01000610.1 GCA_004296145.1 Flavobacterium sp. | reverse complement strand
ATATTGGAATTTGGTAAAATCAGCCACGAAAAAGTGTTTTCCATCAGGAAAAAGGTGAAGAAGAGGATTAAAATTTCCTTCAGTGCAAATTCATACTTTGATATTCTTATTATGTAATTCATTAGAAAATCCTTTTTACCCTCCTAATAACCTTTGGAAAAATATGAGTGAATTGAAGTACATTTAATAATTGATTGAGCATCAAATTTTTCAAACTTCTGCGGTTATCATCCCATTCAATTGGACGTTCACCTTTGAGATACATACTTTGAAAAATTTCTTCTTTTTCAGGGATAATTGCTCTATATATCTCTGCCTTTTTATCAACCAGTTCCTTATTAATATATCCGAGATGTTTCAACCGGAAGTTGGTGTTTCTTTTTAATCCTTTTATACCTTTAATATTTGGTGAGTCTATGATAAGGTTTTGAAAATAGCCAGATGGATTTTCTCTCCACATCAGCCTATCATGTCCGGAAGAATAATTTAAGCGGTACCAAGAGCCTGCAAAATGGGTTCTATCCATAAAGTGAAACCGGCGGAATGCAAACTTATTGACAAACTTACTCTTCATCAATTTGTCGAAATGCGCCCTATTAAGTTGTGGTTCAAAAATTTCGTCAATGTCAACCCATAAACACCAATCAGGATTTCTTGATCGAGCCCTGTTGTATAATAAATTTTTATCCCGCCCTTCGTTGTAGCCTTCAGTCTCAATTACATCTACTACTTTAGGGTGTTTTTTTAATAGGTCTAATGTTCCATCTGTGGAGCCATTATCCAATACCACTATTTCATCGGCTAATTTCTCAAAACAGCTTAACCATTCCTGAGCGAAAAAAATACCATCTTT
The DNA here is from genome assembly GCA_004296145.1 of Flavobacterium sp. GTDB lineage: Bacteria > Bacteroidota > Bacteroidia > Flavobacteriales > Flavobacteriaceae > Flavobacterium. Next base: position 1,551 of record SEBM01000610.1, on the reverse strand, counting down.
AACGCGAAGCATAATTACGAATTTTGCCATATTTTAATTTTTGTAGATTTTAAGCATGAGTTATTTTATCATCTTGAAAAGATATTCGAAAATTTGGTTTTAATTATTTCTTTCAACTCTCTGTCAAATATTAATAGTAGTGCAAAAAAAATCGTGGTAAAACAGATTCCATTTAATAATAAAGTGGTGATTTTCATATTATGCGGAACAATATGATTGGTAACGTACAACAAGCCCCAGCTGACTAATGAAGAAATCGGAATAATTGAGGCCCAGTTTTTAAGGATTGAGCTGATAAACTCGCCATTCAGATAACCTAATTTATTTAAACGGTAGCTAAACAAAATAAAGTCCATGGATATACTCACCAGTAGCATTACTGCTAGTAAACCAATCAATCCATAATGCTTACTTGCAAAATAATATAAAACTCCTGAAACAAGTCCTTTGATGATGGTAATTAAACTATTCATCTTAATATCGCCAAGTGCATATCCCATATTGGCCATAAAGTAGCCTATAAGCGTAAAGAAAAAACTGGCTACTAGTAAATGAATTACAGAATCACCTGCATATTTACCCTCTCCAGTCCATATTGTTATCACATTTTGGTAATTGGTTAAAAAACAGAAACAAATGAAAATCGCTGCATAAGAATAATATTTAAACTGTGTATAAATCAGCTTTTTTATATTTATTGAGTCTCCCATTCCATTGGCATGTGAAATGATTGGCATTAATGCGACTGAGTGACGTCCTATTAAAGACTGCGTCATTTGCATCGGCCTTTTATTAATTTCAAAAATTGTAATCATGGAAGGCGCTACAAATCTGGCCAAAACAATCATGTCCAAGCTAGCAGAAAAGCCGCCTATTATTCGAGAAAAGGATGTAAAGGAAAATATCTTGATGAATTTTTTAAGATGATTGAGTTGATAAACTATTTTCAATCCGTCTTTCTTTAATCGATGTTGAAGTGCACAAAAATTATAAAAGTTAATGTACACTGCCCGGCATAAATTTGCAAAAGCAATTGAGATCACTCCGTATCCCAGATAGAGTAAAAAGATATTGATAATCAAAAAAACGAAGTTTCCTGATAAGGCACTCACAGCAACTTGGGCAGAATTCTGAATACCTTGATTAATTCCTGATAAGCTAAATGATACTAAAGAAAGTCCTGTTGCAATTATAGAGATCAATAAAGCTGCTTGCAAACCTTTGTATTGAGAAACATCTTTGTTTACAATTGTGCCAACCAGGAAAAAAAATACTATTCCTGCAATGATTGCTAGGAGCAAAATAAAAAGTGATGTAACAATACCTGAGCCCATTGTTAAATTAATTTCTCCTATCTCATTTTGACCTCTTAAGTGTGAGATTTTTTGTTGTAGAACATCTCCAACACCCGGATCAGCTAAGGTCATCCATGCCAAAATATTACCCGTAGCAAGCCATAGTCCTAAGGTGGAAGCATCTATTTTATTAAGATATACTGGTAAGAGAATTAAGGCATTAATAATGTTGGTTATTACATAACCATATTGAAAA
>SEBM01000609.1 GCA_004296145.1 Flavobacterium sp. | reverse complement strand
TTACATAAAAATAAAACCCGATAATTATTTCTAATTATCGGGTTTCTTATTCTGTTTTTTTATCTATTAGTTTTTCGTAAACGGAATCACTTGTCCATTTGATGAAACTATCATATCAAAACTGGTTTTTGCTTCGTTAAATTTAAATTTTAATCCCGCTCTTTTTGATTCAAATGTATCTTTTTCTCCTTCAACAGGCTTTAGTGCAAATTTTGGATAATTTGTAATTTCAGCGTTTAACACACTGTTTTTCTCTGTCATTTCAATTGTCAGAGGAGCATTTTTAGTACTGTATTTTCCTAAATAACCATCTAAGATAATATCTTTTTCTACAGTACTTTTTCCTGCTGTCCAAACGTTATTGCTTTCGTTATAATCAGGAAAAACATGATCAGGATCCAACGTTATACTTTCAATTTCTTCTGTTGAATTATGTTTGAAAGACCAGTCATTATTACGTTGCCATATTTCTACAGGCAATTTAACTCTGGTAACTTTTCCATTTTTTGTTTTTACATCCAAAATAATAGGCATTGGCATTTTATCAAGGTTTTCTACTGTAATCACGACTCCTTTTGCAGGATCATTTTTTACATATTTAATAGATTTTACTCCTTGGTCAAAACGCCAGTTGTTTACGAACCAGCTTCTCCAGAACCAGCTTAAATCTTCTCCTGCAACATTCTCAATTGTTCTGAAAAAATCATCTGGTTGCGGATGTTTATAAGCCCAACGTTCCACATAAGTACGTAATGCTTTATCAAAACGCTCTTCTCCTAAAATTTGTTCTCTCAAAATAACCAATCCTGAACTTGGTTTTGCATAACACAATACTCCAATATTAGCTTCCTTCATATTATCAGGAGAACTCATAATTGTTTCAAGAGTTGGGCTTGTGTAATATTCTGCAATTTCGTGCAAATCTTCTGCTTTTTGCTTGTATTCTCCATTGTTAAAATCTACAGAACTTACAGAATTTATAAAAGTATTAAAACCTTCATCCATCCAGGCAAAATAACGTTCGTTTGAACCCACGATCATCGGGAACCAAATATGTCCAAATTCGTGATCTGTAACTCCCCATAAATCATCTCCTTTCGATTTCCATCCACAGAAAACAATTCCCGGATATTCCATTCCGCCTTCATTTCCTGCAACGTTTGTCGCTGCCGGATAAGGATATTCAAACCATCTTTTAGAATAGTGCTCAATTGATGATTTTACATATTCTGTAGAACGTCCGTAAGCATCATTACCTGCACTTTCAACAGGATAAGCTGATAAAGCCAACGATTTTTTTCCACTTGGCAAGTTTATTTTTGCTCCGTCAAGGATAAATGCCGGAGACGATGCCCATGAGAAATCACGTGCATTTTTAATTTGATAATGCCATGTTTTTTCGGCTGTAGCGTTAGTATTTGCAGTTGCAGCAACTTCTTCAGCATTACGAATCATAACCGTTTTATCACTTTGTGCCGCTTCTTTGTAACGTTTAAATTGTTCTGCAGGCAACACTTGCGCTCCGTTTATTAATTCTCCAGAACCTACCACATAATGATTTGCCGGTACTGTGATGTTTACGTCAAAATTTCCGTATTCTAAATAAAACTCAGAAGCACCTAAATAGGGAGCTGTATTCCAACCTCTTACATCATCATACACGCACATTCTTGGATACCATTGCGCTATTGTAAAGATTTTTCCGTTTTTAGTTTCTAAAACTCCCATTCTGTCAGATCCTTCAAAAGGAGCAATAAATGAGAATTCAATTTTAATTTTTACAGATCCTCCTTTTGAAGCCAGTTCTTCCGGAAGGAAGATTTGCATTCTGGTATCTGTAATAATATATTTTGCTGTAGTTTCGGTTTTAGTTTTTCCTCCGGAAATTACTTTTACCGATTTAATTTTATTTCCACCATCAAAAACCTGACCTTGTGCACCGTTACGACTTCCTGTTAAAGGCACAACTGCATTTCCTCTTGAATCTTCTTTAAATAAATTCTGATCTAAGTTTAACCATACAAATGACAATTTATCAGGACTATTGTTTGTATATGTGATTTCATCTGTACCAACAAGTTCATTTGTAGTACCGTTCAACTTTACATTTAGCTGATAATCTGCTCTGTTCTGCCAGTAATCAACTCCCGGCTGACCGCTTGCAGAACGTGTTGGAGTACCATTTTTGGTATAAAAATGCGGTGCAAATGCATCATGATAATTGTAATTATTAACTTGATTTGCTCCTGTTACAGAAGGCGTTTGTTGCGCCCAGACAGAAGAAATCCCAACAAATAAAGCCATGGTCAATAAGGCTTTAGAGGAGTGCTTTTTCATATTTTTTAGCTGTTTATATAGCAAATTAATGAAAAAAAAAGCTATTCACAGAGAAAAACAACAGTTTATA
>SEBM01000608.1 GCA_004296145.1 Flavobacterium sp. | reverse complement strand
ATATCTGACCTTCGGCCTTATCAGAACCGTATTCTTTTTTAAAATCCTTTTGGTGTCTTTCAGAAATTACTTCTTCCCCTTTATGGTTCAGAACATATGAAGTCATTTCTTCCAGTATTTCGGCAAAAGATCCAAAATCTTCTTTATATAAGTAAATTTTGTGTTTTTTAAAGTGGAATGAACCATCTTCTTCGGTAAATTTTTTGCTTTCGGTAATCGTAATATAATAATCGTCAGCTTTGGTAGCTCTTACATCAAAGAAATACGTTCTTCTTCCTGCTCGTAATACTTTAGAAAAAATCTCTTCTTTTTCTAACATGTCATTTTCTCTCATAATACGTTCTATCATTTTTGGAATTAATAGTACTCAAAAATCATAAAAAATTATCTATTACGCAACATTTAAAGTAATTCTTTTTCCGAAAGTTGTTTTAAATATAACGACGCATAATACCCCTCCTGATTTATTAATTGATTATGAGAGCCTTGTTGTATAATCTTACCGTCTTCTAAAATGATTATTTTGTCGGCATTTTTGGCTGAAGAAACCCGATGACTGACAATAATTGTAGTCTTATCTTTACAAATTTCGAATAAATTATTCAGTATAGTTTCTTCTGTTTCAGTGTCTACGGCAGACAAACAATCATCAAAAAGCAGGATTGCAGGGTTTTTAATAATGGCTCTGGCTATTGAAACACGTTGTTTTTGGCCACCTGAAAGTGTAATTCCTCTTTCTCCTAAAATCGTGTCATATTGTTTGTTAAAAGTAACGATATTGTCGTGCACAACAGCGCTTTTGGCAGCTTCTATTACTTCTTCATCAGTAGCATTTTGATTACCAAATTTGATGTTGTTTTTGATGGTATCAGAAAATAAAAAAGCATCCTGAGGAACAATTCCGATGTTGTTTCTAAGATCATTTAAATTTAGAGTACTGATCTCATTTTGGTCAATGGCAATTCTTCCATCCGTTACATCGTACAAGCGAGAAATCAGCGATAAAATAGTAGATTTTCCGGAGCCTGTTTTTCCTAAAATGGCTAAAGTTTCTCCTTTTTTTACTGTAAAAGTTACATTTTTTAAAGCCTCAATATTAGTGTCCTCGTATGTAAAACTTACATTTTCGAAAGAAATTGAACCCTGAATATCAGATGAATCCTGATTGTTGTTTTTGATTTCAGGTTCAATTTTCAAAAACTCATTCAAACGTTTTTGAGAAGCTTCTGCTTCCTGAACCATTGACGAAACCCAACCCAAAGACGCAACAGGCCACGTTAGCATGTTAACATATAAAATAAATTCGGCAATGGTTCCAATATTCGGAATTGTTCCGTTGATGTACATAACACCTCCAAAATAAATCACTACCAAATTACTGATTCCGATTAAGGCAATCATCAACGGGCCAAACAAAGACTGAACTCTAGCCAGGCTTAAACTTTTGCTTTTGCTTTCTTCGGCAAGAGCCACCATATTATTCTGATGCTGATTTTCTAAAGAATAAGCTTTTATAACACGAATTCCGGAAAATATTTCCTGAGAAAAGCTCGATACCTTAGATAAATATTGCTGAAAAGTGGTGCTACGTTTATTGATTTCTGAACTCAATTTGAAAATACAATAAGACAAAATAGGCAAAGGCAAAATGGTATATAATGTCAATATAGGCGAAACATTATACATATATAAGATCACAATGGCAAAACGTATAAATGTATTAATTGTATACATTACTGCCGGCCCAACATACATACGCACTTTTGAAACGTCTTCGCTAATGCGGTTCATCAAATCTCCGGTTCTGTTTTGTTTATAAAAGTTTTGCGAAAGATTTTCGTATTGTTTAAAAACTTCATTTTTTAAATCAAACTCGATATGACGGGACATTACGATTAGAGTTTGTCGCATTAAAAAAGTCAGAACGCCACCAACAACAGCACTCCCAATGATTAGGTACACATTATGAAGCAGTTCCTGTTTGTGAAAATTCCTGATTATTTGTAATTTCTGATCGCTTGCTGACAATTTTAGAAAGCGTTCTATGATATCAAAAGACTCGCTGACAAGCTTAGGAGTAAATAAAAAGAAAATTTGTGCGATTATGGTGATTAAAATTCCTAATAAAAAACTGTATTTATATTTACAGTTGAAGCAGCGAGTATATTTAAGAGTTGTGAATCATCATTGTAACCTGATCCTGTCTGCCTAAACGCATTATTTTTAGTTTGTTGAAGAGTCCCCCCTAATAAAAAATCAAATCTACCAAAATTCGTTTCTTTGGTATAAGTCAATAACGGTTCTATAATCCAAGAGGATACTGATTTTGTAAGATAACTAGCTGTTCTAGTCTTAGTAGATCTATCAGGTGAGAAATAAGTTATTGGTGTAATATTGGTTTCATCATTCGTAGCAATTTTAGCTA
>SEBM01000607.1 GCA_004296145.1 Flavobacterium sp. | reverse complement strand
CCTTTAAACAAACTTACCTGTCCCCATTCTGAGTTTGGGATTTCTTTTGCCAGTTGTTTTGCAACTTCCAAAGCTTTGTCTGTTTCTTCTCCTTTTGAATATAAAAAAATCAGATTTACATAATTTGATTCTTCCTTAGGATTTTTTTTAATCTGATCAATCAAATTACCAATTTCTGCATTTTGATATTTTCCCTGAGATAAAATCTGGTTTTTATAAATTTCACGATCGGATGATTTTCCAAATTTATCGTTCATTTCATTTATCGCAATGAGCGCTTTGTCATATTGATTGGTAATCATATATAACGAAATCAGATCATCTTTGTATTCTTCATCAAAAACAATAATTTTCTGAATGGTTTCTATCGCCAAAGGATAATTTTTGGTTTCAAAACTTACATCATAAATTCCAAGCCAAAACCATTTATTCTTAGGATCAATCTGAGTTGCTTTTTCAAAAGAATCCTGAGCATCTTTATATTGTTTTAATGCCAGATAATTTTTTCCCAACTCAAAATAAGCAACGGCATCATTAGGTTTTAGCTTAATGCATTTTTCTAATGAGACAATTGCCTTATCATAATTTTCGATTCCTTTTTGTTTTAATGATTCATAAAAAGAGTCCTGATATTCATCTGTTGCCATAGCGATATCTTCCGGTTCGGTTTGCGCCATAACAGAAGTAATATTGCCAAGCAAAGTGATTAATAAAAATAGTAAAACTCCTTTTTTCATCATTTTTGTCATTTCATTTTTAAACAAAATGAATCTTTTAAATTATTGATTATTCCAAGACAGAATAATCACCAATGCTAACGCTGGTAAATTTACCATCATAAACAACGTGATTTCCTATCATTGCATTATCTAAGTTAGCATTTTTTATTTGAGAATAAGTCTGTACTAAGCTATTTTTAACAGTACTGTCAATTACATGACATCCGTTTCCTAATGAAACATTTGGTCCGACAGTTGCATTTTTTAAGACTACATTTTCGCCAATATAACAAGGCGGAATAATTGTTGCATTTTCTAATGTCACATTATAGTCTACTAAATGTTCTCCGTCATTATGCAAAAAGCCTAACATTCTTGAGTTAGTTTCAACAGTAACATCTTTATTTCCGCAGTCCATCCATTCGTCTACACTTCCGGTTTTAAAAACTTTACCGTTTGACATCATCGCTTTTATTCCGTCATTAATCTGATATTCTCCTCCATTCTGGATATTGTTATCCAAAACATTCTGAAGTTCTTTTTTCAGATCGCCAACTTCTTTAAAATAATAAATTCCGATTACAGCTAAGTCACTTACAAACTCTTTTGGTTTTTCAACCAATTCTATAATTTCATTGTTTGAATTTAATTTTACAACACCAAAAGCTTCCGGCTGGTCAACTTGTTTCACCCAGATTACCGCATCGGCAGCAGGATCAAGTTCAAAATCTGCTCGAATCAGAGTATCTGCGTAAGCAATTACCGCTGGTCCTGACAATGATTCTTTTGCACACATAATAGCGTGTCCGGTACCCAAAGGCAAATCCTGACGGTAAATGGATGCTTTTGCTCCTAAACTTCCTGCCAATTCTTCTAAACTTGCTACAAGATCATCTCCAAAAAAAGCAGGATCTCCTAATATAAAAGCAACTTCATCAATAGGTTCTTTTAATATTTTAGCAATGTCTTCGACTAAACGATGAACAATAGATTTTCCTGCAACAGGAATTAATGGTTTCGGAACTGTTAGTGTATGTGGTCTAAGTCGCGATCCGCGACCTGCCATTGGAACGATTATTTTCATTTGAATTTATTTTTTATGGGAAGATTAGAAAATCTTCAAGTGTTGGTTTGGTTCAAAATTAGTTACCACAAATTCGCATAGAACGAAAATGTTATTTTTATATAATAGAGTATAAATTATTTTACCCCTGTACTTCCAAAACCGCCTTCGCCTCTTGTTGTAACAGAAAGTTCTTCAACTTCTATCCATTCAGCTCTTTCGTGTCTGGCAATAATTAATTGTGCAATTCTTTCTCCGTTTTCAATTACAAAATCATCATTAGATAAATTTACCAAAATTACTCCAATTTCTCCTCTGTAATCTGCATCTACTGTTCCTGGAGAATTTAGAACTGTTACTCCTTTTTTAGCCGCTAAACCACTTCTTGGTCGAACCTGTGCTTCATAACCAATTGGTAATTCAATAAAAAGACCTGTTTTTACGATTGTTCTTTCTAATGGTTTTAAGGTTACAGATTCTGTTAAGTTTGCACGCAAGTCCATTCCGGCAGAAGCAATTGTTTCGTAGTTTGGTAAATCGTGTTGTGATTTATTGATAATTTGTATTTTCATTTTTATTTTTAAAATTCTTAATATGCAAAAATTAGACTCGCAAGAATCTAATATTATTTTCTATTCATAATTC
>SEBM01000088.1 GCA_004296145.1 Flavobacterium sp. | reverse complement strand
GACTTAAATGCTACAATATTATCTTCATCATTATCACCTCCATTTGTAGAACTTTTAAAATCAGAAATATATTTTCCGCTAATATTTTGGGATTTTAATGTAATAAGATTTTCTGCTGTTATGTCTTTATAACCAGATTTACGGATGTCATCGATAAAAGCTTTATCAATTCCTAATGCCTTAAAAGGAACAAGGTTTTCCAAATCTAAATCTTTTATTCCTGCTTGTTTAATCGAAGTGATATAATCTTCATTGGCATTTAAAGCCGCTAACGGAATCAACTGATCTTTGTCAATATCTTTGTAGCCGTTTTTCTTAAGCATTTTTACATAAGAAGGTTTTAAGTTTACGATAAAGAAAACCATTATTCTCCTTTTGTGTCTCTTGGAAGTGAACTAAATTCACTTAAATCAAAAGTAGTTGAAGAATTATTACTCTCACCGCTTTTGAACTGAATGCTTACGGTATTACCTTTTATTGTAGCAAACCAGCTTCCTTCAGTATCCATTCCATGCTGAATGTTTTTTTGCTGTTTTTGTTCTTTTGATTTTTCATTAGAACTTAATGTCTGACTTTGCGCTGCCGGTTGATTAAAAAGGCACGCAAACAATACCAATACAGGCACAAGGAAAAAATATTTCCAGGTCGTGTGTACGTTTGATTTTTTTGAATTCATCATAATGATTCGTTTTTTGATTAGTGATTGATTATAATTGGTTGTAAGACTCAATGGATAATGTGGTGCTGCAACTTTTAACAGGCTAAACTGATAACTTTCTTTTTCAACAGTATTTTGTTGCAGCATTTTGTCATCTGTCAAAAATTCAAGATTGATTTCTAATGTTTTTCGCCATTGCCATGCAAACGGATTAAACCATTGAAAAACCAAAACTAGTTCTGCAAGCAACAGATCGATAGTATGTTTTTGCTCGATATGAATTTTTTCGTGAAGTAAAATCTGATTGTACGTTTCCCACTCGTATTTTTCGGGATTGATAAAAATATTATTTGCAAAAGAACAGGGCGCTTTGTCGCCTGTAATTTCAACAATGCGGAATTTTCCGTCCTGAATTGAAGATGCAGAATATGCTTTATAAAATAATAAAACGGCCTGCATTAAAAAGTTAACCAAAAAGATGATAACACCAAACCAATACAAATACACCAAACCCTTTACTACCATGTCAAGATTAAAATTTTGATTGGCCTCTTCCACAAAAACTTCGGAAGGTGGTGCAGATTTCACCTCAGCTGTTTTTGCTTTATCAACAGGTATTTTAGTTTGAGGAATTGTGATCGCTGTATTTTCTTTTCTAAAAGATAATTTTTGCGGTACCGGAATTAGTGGCAGTGTAAAAGCCACAATCATACAGCCAATTAAAACAAATCTATTCAGATGAAAAAAGGTTTCTCTTTGCAAGAGCAGCTTATAAAAAAGCAGACAGGCAGAAAGAATAAGGGCTGTGTATAAAATATAGGGTATCATATTTTTCCTTTTTTAATGATGTTTACAATTTCGTCGAGTTCGTTTTCTGTTAACTTTTGCTCTTTCGCAAAAAAAGCAAGCATTCGCGGATATGAGTTATCAAAATACTGACTAACAACATCTTTTAAAGCAAACTGCTGGTACTCTTCTCTACTAATTATCGGAAAAAAGCAATGCATATTCCCAGTCGTTTCGTGATCCAGAAATCCTTTTTCTTTCAAAATCTTAACTATCGTAGCAACACTGTTATAATGTGGTTTTGGATCTGGTAACAATGGAATCACATCTCGAATAAAGGCTTTGTTTAAATCCCAAAAGACCTGCATGATCTGTTCTTCTCGTTTGGCTAGTTTTATCATTGTTGAAATATTTTAAACAAATATAACTACTAATTAATTAGTAGCAAAACTAATTCGTTAATATTTCAACTAATTTATTAGTGAAGCTCTAATTTAATAGCCAGTTCTGAGCATAAAAAAATGCGTAAAGTCAGAAACTCTACGCATTTTTATTTGCTTTTAAGTACAATTATTTAATTGATAATTAATCTTTTAAAGATTCTATAATTGCTCCAAAATTATTTTCCCCCCAATGATCTTTTAGTTTGTTTTCGTCAATTGTAAAAATGTCAATTACTTTTATCTCTACTTTTTTTCCCGTTGAAGCAATTCCGAAAAGTTCACCGGTATGTGTTCCTGATATTACTTTTCTGGTTGCAACCTTGTCGCCTTCTGCAATCATATCAAGTACTTCAACCTTAATTTCTGAAAATGCTTTATGGAGTACATCCGCAAAAAAATAAATTACTCCGTCAATACTTGAAGGCATTCCTTCTGGCGCTGAATGATTTAAAAAGTCTGAAGTGGCTATTTCGCGAAAGAAATCCATGTTGCCATTTTCTATCACCTCTTTGTTGTACTTTACAAGTAATGCTTTGTTTTGTTCTGTTTTCATAAGTTATTATTTTATGAAACAAATTTATTCTAAAGTCGATGCTGCGATGTAAGGCAAAAGGTTCAGGTTTGTGTCGCTAAAAGTTCAATCTATTTGTAGTCTTTTGGTAAAACGTCAAAATGCTCTTTAAAAGCCTGAGAAAAACTGGAATGGTTTTCATATCCAACCTGCAAATATACTTCACTTGGCTTTGCACCTTTATGCAATAATGCTGCTGCTTTGGTTATTCTTTGCAGTTGCATCCATTTTCCCGGCGGCTGATCATACAATTGCTGAAATTTTCTTTTAAAAGTCGGAAGACTTACATGACATAAAAAAGCAAGTTCACTTACAGACAGATTATTAAATATGTTTTCCTGCGTCGCTTTTTGAATCCTTTCTTCGACCGTCAGCGCTTCAGAAACATCTTGAAAATTATGTAACGTTTCAGGATATCTGTTAAAAAGATACACTAATAATTCGTTTAATTTGGCAATCTGCATCGGTTCTGAAAAGATATTTGAACTTAATAAAGTCTCTACAGAACTGATAAAATTGCTTAAATATTCATCTTTATCAAATAAAGAATATGGAATTTTCTCTGAATTGTTTTTTGATGGATGAGCGCTGGCCTTTATTATATTTTGCAAATATTCACGGTCAAAAAAGATGAGAATACTTTTTACTCTTTCCGGTCCGTCGAGTTTTTCTGTAAACAGATAATTTCCGGAAGAAAGCAGTAATATCGTTTTTGGTGTTATACGCAGCGGGCGGCCATTTGTGTAAATAAGCTTTTCTCCTTTTGTAATCAGGCTTATCATATGTTGCGTCAAACGGCTTTTTCCTTTTACAATGGGAGCTTCAGCCGCGTAAGGAACAAAACTTACATTTGGTTTTGAATTTCCATCAATCAACAGTTTATCAGGCATCAATTCGTATTCCATACTTTATAAATAAGACTTTGTTAGGTACATTTATACAAAGATAAAACACCTCGATGAAGTGTTTTAAATTATGATGATAATTATTTGATTTATTATTCAATAATAGCAGACAAAATAATTTCTCTTGTCTCTAATAAAGGAACAATTTTCCCTAAAACCAATTCCTGAAAATAAGAAGAATTTCGGTGCTCTGTAACCGCTTCTTCATTAATATATCCTTCATATAATATCAAAGTATTCGGATCTGCAATGTTTTGATGAATGTTATAAAACAAATTCCCTCTTTCTTTAATACTTTCTTTTTGTACGCTTTGCAAAATATTTAAAACAGTTGCAATCTCACCTTCTTTTACTTTCCATGTTGCAAATACATGAATTGCTTTTTGATTTTCCATTTTGATTTATGTTTTATAAATATTGACCTTCTAACTTATTTTGCAGAAGGTCAATACAATTTATTTATTATTTTTTTGAAGCTTCTAAAATAACAATCATTTTCTCTGCTACACCTTTCGCGGAAGCGGGATTCTGACCCGTTACCAAATTTCCGTCGGCAATACTGTGTGCTGTCCAAACGGCAGCAGCGTGAAATTTTGCGCCTTGTTTAGTTAACGCAGATTCTAACAAGAAAGGTACATCTGCAATGGCATATCCTTTTTCTTCTTCATCTGTAAAAGAGGTAATATTTTTACCATTTACAAGATAAGTTCCGTTGCTTAGTTTTACATTCAATAAAGAAACCGGACCGTGACAGACAGCGCCAACTACGGCATTTCTCTCGTACGTTTCTTTAATTACTTTTTTAAGAAGTGTATTTTCCGGCATATCAACCATTGGCGCTAAACCGCCTGGAACAAAAATCGCATCGTAACTTTTTACATCTGCGTCTGCAAGTTTTATTGCTTTTTGCATTGCTGCCCAGCCATTTCCGGTCAAAAATTTAAGGTTTTGAGGGTCGTTTGCTAAATTAAGCGCATCAAGATAGGGCGTATCTCCGGTAAGACTTGCAAAATCTATTTGGTAGTTTGCTTTATCAAATTCAGCATAAGGATGTGCTACTTCAGGAAGAAAAATTCCTGTTCTTCTGTTGTTTGGTCCAATTGCATTTGCATTAGACACAATTATTAAAATTCTCTTTTTCATTTTTGTTTCGTTTTTAAGCGTTGTGTTTTCTTTTACTGTTGTACTTTCTTTTTTGTTTTGAGCATTAGAAGAAAAAAAAGCAAGTGCCAGGGTTAAAATCATAATTCTTTTCATTTGGATAAATTTTAGTTGTTATTAATTATTTACAAGGCAAATTTATGCCGGCTCTCCTCCTCAGAACGATGAGAAAAGTCACAAAAAAAGTGTGATGAAAATCACACTTTAGAAATTATGTAGTCTGTTATTTGCTGCCGGAGTAAAGCCTGCTAAGGGTTTCGCGGCTTACGCCCAGATATTCTGCAATATATTTTTTGGGAATCTTTTGCATTAAATTGGGATACAGAATTGCAAATTCTTTGTATCGCTGTTCTGGATTGCTGGAAAGTAAGGAAATTATTCTTTGCTGCAGTGCGATATATCCTTTGGTTAGTTTTACCCTAAAAAAGTGTTCCATTTTATGAAGCGCAACAGAAAGTTTTTCTCTTCCTTCGAGCGTCAGGCATAATACTTCGCCCGCCTCCATACACACGACATTCATATTTGCGGGTTTTTCATTAAAGTAGGATATGTAATCAGACATCCACCAGTTTTCTGTGGCAAATTGCACGATATGTTCTTTTCCGTCTTCATTCAGATAAAAAACCCTGAAAATTCCGCTTACTATTATATATTCATATTTTGCATCGTCGCCCTGCTGAATCAGATATTGATTTTTTAAAACCTTTCTTATCGTAAAAAAGGGTTTAACAGCTTCAAACTCTTCATCAGTAATAGAGATGATTTCTTCAATATGTTTTCTCAGTTTTTCCATAATCCGGCTTTTACTTTCCTTACCAAAGATAGAAGATTTTTAGTGGTAACAAAAAGCCGAAATAAGCTGTTTATTATTTTAGAAAACAGTTTTATTGAGCAAAATTAAATACTTCTTCAAGCTCAATTATCGAAATTTCTTTCGGTAATATTTTTGGCGCTTTGGCTAATTTTTCTGCCAGAAGTGAAGTTGGTAATGGCTTAAATTTTTTGAATAATCCAATTGAATTGGATGCATTTAAAACTTTTACCATAATCTTTTCGCCCAAACGATCTGAACCTGCTCTTAAAAGCAATCCGGGTTTAAAAATAATATATTGCTCAAAATGAAGTGCTGCAATTGTATCTTCTAATCTTCCTTTTAATTGCGAATAAAAAACATTGCTTTCTGCCGATGCATTATAAGAAGATAACAAAACGAAAGAAGAAACTCCATTTTCTTTGGCTAATCTGGCGAACCCGACCGGTATATCAAAATCTATTTTAATTTGATTTTCTTTAGAACCCGCAGCTTTTAGTGTTGTTCCTAAACACGAAAAAATAACATCGCCAATAATCAGTTCTTTATAATTTTGAATGTTCGAAAAATCTATAATGTGTTCTACCAATTTATGATTTTGTTTCCCGGTTGCTCTTCTCACAAAAATCGTAACTTGTGTATAATCCTGATCTGCCAAAAGTTCGTCAACCAGAAATTCTCCTGTAGAACCCGTTGCTCCAATAATTAATGCTTTCATATTTATTATTTAAATAGGTTTATGTTTTTTTTGCCACGAATTGCACCAATTTGCACTAATAAAATACTCATAAAATAAATTCGTGCAATTCGTGCAATTCGTGGCAACTTTTTATCAAAACGCTGTGTTGTTTAAAAATTAAAATCAACAGTATATAACTTCATTGCATGTGCTTTTCCTCTCAAAAGAATTTCTCCCTGATGTGTGTATTTTACTGGTAAATCTTTTGGAAATACATTTTTCATTTCTTCGGAAATAACAAAATCGTGCTCAAAATCATTGCATTTACATTGAATTCTGGATGTTGTATTGAGAAGATCGCCATGATAAACAATTTCTTTTTTTACTTTTCCAACCCAGGTTGTAACGGCTTTTCCAATGTGCATTCCGGCTTTAAACTTCGGAATCCTATTATAGTTTTTGAGATAATATTCTTCTCTCTTTTTAATGCATTCTTTGAGCAGATAAAAACAATACAAACATCGATTTTCTTTTACGCCTTTTGAAGTTTTCCAAGTGAGGATAATTTCATCTCCGGCATATTGATACACTTCTGCTCTTGAAGCCAAAATGGCATCGGTAAAATCATTAAATAAATCCTGTAATAATCTGCTGTATTCAATATCTCCAAGTTCTTCTGCTATTGTTGTCGAAGATTTTACATCAACAAACATAAATATTCGTTCTTCCTGAACGGGGCGATGGTATTTTCCTGTAAAATAATTAAAGAAAAATCTACTGCTCAACAAACTGTTTACTTCTAAAAACAAAATGATAAAAATGGATGCTAAGAGCGAAAATAGAAAATCTCCTAAAAGACGATTTTTGAAATATGTCGTTATGGCTTTCCAGCTCGAAACATGTTCGAGTACTTCTGCAAAAAACATTACAAACAGGACTAAAAAAAATACAATGCAAAAACTGTAAATAAGCGCTTTTATCAATGTAGATTTTATAAAAGAATAATTATGTAAGCTGATAAATGACTTTTCAAAAACAATGACAACAAAACCAATCGAAATTCCGACTAATGTTCCCGGAAGCAATTTAAAATGATCGTAATAAGATCCTCCATTGGTTATTGCAGTGTAAAAGAAACCTAATACGCCACCAGCGACAATAGCTTTGAAGATCAAATCGTATTTTTTATAAAAAGGTATCTTCGGCAATTCCATATAATAATAAATTAAGATTGCTTATCAACTTCAAAGCTAATCAAAAGATATACAGAATATTATTTTTTAAATGATTTTGATAGTGGAAAAATCATTTTCTTCCACTATCAAAACTCTCAGAACTAATTAATTACTTTTTAACTAACCAGTTTTCTACAGCTCTCGAAAAATCTGCCACATCAATTGGATGTCTGCTGGTAATAATGTTTCCGTCTGTTACAACTGGAGCTTCAACAACCGTTCCGCCGGCATTTTTTAAATCTACCTGAATATTCCAGTAACCTGTTAATTTTCTTCCTTTTAAAATATCTGCAGACGCCAATACTACGGGAGCGTGACAAATAGCAGCGATCAATTTTCCGGATTTATTAAAGTCCTGAATAAATTTGATTACATCTTTATCCTGACGAAGATTATCCGGATTCCAAGCGCCGCCGGGAATAAATACAGCATCGTAATCGCTTACTTTTATTTGGTCGGCAGTACGATCAAATTTTAGCCAGCCCACTGGTTGTAAATATTGAATTGCCATAACATGCGTGTTTGCCAATTCAGGAAAAACAAGCCCGTATCGTTCTGGTGCAGGATTAAATTTAGGAGAAACGATTTCTACCTCAGCGCCCAGTTCTCTAAAATACCAAACCGGACCTGTCAATTCAATTTCTTCAAAACCATCGGCTACCAAAACCGCGATTTTTTTACCTTTTAAAAGTGATTTGTTTTTTACCGGAGTAAAGAAAAAAGCTTTTAGTGCTTCGTTTCCGGGTGCGTTCAATAATTTTGTTACCGGCATGTTGACAACTGCAGATTGCGTTGACAACTGATTTACGATTTCCAGTTCGTTGGAATAATTTACATTCATTTCTTTTGCTTTTACTATTGTTTGACTTTCTACGTTTGCTGCAGTAAATACAGTAATAATACTTGCAGCGATAATTTTAATTGTTTTCATTTTTTAGATTTTTTAATGTGATACAGATTTAAATTTGATATTGATATTGATTTAGGTTATTCGCGAAAAAGCGGGGCAAATTCAATTAAGTTGTGGATTCCGTCCTGAAAAGGTGGCTTTTTTATACTTGTATTTAAGTAATCCAACACAGGCTGAATCGGCGGAAAATTGAGATGATATTGAAACGCATCATTACTTCTGAATTTCTCGAAAGTCACAAACTGAGTTTCATCATCTTTAAATTGTGATAATTGATACGTTACGACGCCGGGTTCGCTTCTAAATTCCGGCATTGCTTTTTTATAAATCGTTTTAAAATTTTCCTGCGTTCCGGCTTTTGCATCAACAAAAAGCATAATCGTTAATTGATGATCTTCTTTTTTACTGGTTTTGCGCCATTCTTGTTTAGAAATTGGTTCTAAATCTTTTATATCAATTCTTTTTTCAGGATGTATTAAAGCCGTTTTTGCTAATACTTTTACCTTATTTGAAATTGAATTCTTTTGGAATTTATTGAATGCTGATTGATTTTCCCAGCGTTCAAACAACCAAATTACAGATTGATTTTCCTGTTCGAAATACGCTTCAGACATAATGTTGTTTTTATCTGAAAGAGAGGTTAGAACATAATCTGTTATAGTCTTTTTAAATTTTTCCTTTTCTTCGTTTTTGACTTCGTAGCGTGTAATTTTAGCTATTACTTGATTTTTTTCGTCAGGCGAAAATTGATCAGAATTTTGAGCCGATGCTAATGAAGTTGTGAAAAGAATCATGGCTGAAAAACCCAATAAAGTCTTTCCGTAAGCCGAATGTGTTTTTGCTGCCATGATTATTGCTTTTTATTTTTAAAAACATAAACTCCCAAATAGTGAAAAAGTAAGCCGATTGCCCACGCTCCAGTCTGCCAGATCGGCCATAAATACGTTCTGTCTGTTAGAAACCATATTACCCAGACAACCGGAATGATTAATGCAAATACTAATAAGTGAATTCTAAATCCTTTTTTGTGGTTGAATTGAGCAACTGTGTGCCCGTTTGCTAAATGTCTCATGATGTTTGTTTTTATTAATTGATAAATTATTTAAGTTGTTTTCCTAATTGTTCGACTTTTTTCAGCCATTTGTTTCGTTGGTTTTCTGTTGATTTGCGAATGAAACCAAAAGTTGAAAATTTGACAGGATCAAATCCTACGTAACCAAAAACAATGTCTTTTAGAATTTGATATTGAGAAGCACGATAGATCAGGTAAAACCACCATTTTGGCGTATCCATCGTAACGAGTAATCTTAAACTTTTTCCTTTTAAAAGTTTTTCGGGAAATATTTTACCGGAGTGATGTTTGAAGGCAAAATCCGGCAGTAAAATTCTGTCTATAAATCCTTTGGTAATGGCAGGCATAAATCCCCACCAATTTGGATACGCCAAAACAACATGATCCGCCCAAAGTATAAGTTCCTGAGAATGAATTAAATCTTCTTCGAGTTCTAAAGCTTCTTCATTTTTATATCCGTCAGAAAGATTTACATCAAATTTAAGTTTAGAGATGTAGATCGTTTTACAGTTTGCTCCTGTAGTTTCTACTCCTTTTTTGTAAGCGTTTAATAATGCATTACAAAAAGAATTTTCTGAAGGATGTCCGAGGATTAATAAGATATTCGTTTTCATTGCAGTATGTTTTATTTTACACTGCAAAGATTTTAAATAAACGAAGGCTGTTCCTGACACAAATGTGTCAAAATGCTATTTGTGAGCTAGTTTCTGGCGAATTCTGGTTAAAGACTGTCTTTCGATACCTAAAAAACTACAAAGCTGCGACACGGATATTCTATTAAATAAGCCAGAATGAAATTTAATAAAATCCAGATAACGCTCTTCGGCGGTTTGAAATATAAAACTCTCAATACGAATTTGCTGGCGTTTTAGAATTTCTTCGGCAATTAATCGTCCGTATTTTTCAAAGCCCGGTAAGTTTTCATATATCCATTGCAAATCGGGATGAGAAAGACAAACCATTGTAGTAGGTTCAAGGCATTGAATGGAATATTTGCTGGGTTGTTGTGTGAGAAAAGAAGAATAATGTGTGGCGTAATCGCCTTCTGCATAAAATCCGACTGTGATTTCGTTTCCGTTATTATCGGTAAAAGATGAACGAACCAAACCTTTTGCAATAAAACCAATTGCTTTCTGGACTTTTCCATACTGAAGAAAAAAGTCTTTTTTGTTTAATTCTTGTATTGTAAATTTTGAAGCAAACTGAGAAAGTTCGTCATCACTTACATTGGGACAAAATTGCTTAACGGATTCTAAAAAATAGGCAGCACCTGATTCCATACTATTTTACATTTTATTCCGGAATTTGAGATATCCTTTAGTAATTGAAGATGTGTCTCATCATTTATTCTTTAACAAAAATAAAAAAATTGATGAATCTTTTTTTGTTGTGAAAAGATTACTTTTGAAAATAGCATACATAACAGATTATATTTTAAATATTTAAAACCTATTTTCTATGATGCTCAGTTAAAACAATCTCTTATAAAATGTCTGATGAATAGCCCTAAAAAAATCCTCTGTATTCTAATTCTTTTTATTAGCACCACTATTCACTCGCAAAGCTATTTTCCTAATCTTGATAATATCTTTTTGACCAACACAGATGACGAATCTGTATTTTCTAAAGATTTAAATTATCTGAGGGATTTTTTTAAGGCAAGTACTAAGCCTGTTTTTTATTCTAATTTACAAACCGGCTCACGCTCCAGAGATGTTTACGGAACAGAAAGTGCTTTTTATGGTCTTGATTTAATTTCTACTGCCAAAACATCATATCCTTTACTCAAAACAGGAATTGACCTTGCTTTTGTTAAAGGCACTGTAAAAAACAGAATTCCGATACCGGTAACTTTTGAGGATGCCGTTTTTGAAGAAAATAATATCCTTTCGGGAAAAGGCCATCTTTTTGTTATTGAAGGCGGTATTACTCTTGATTTTCCAAATACAATGATTTTGGAAGCAAATTCAAAAGTCAAAAAAAATGTAGCGCAAGAAAAAAAATGTCAATTTGTAATTACTAAAGTTAATTATGAAATTACACCTCAGAAATTTACAGCTGAGATTATAGGTTCATTTAATACTTTAATAAAATTTGCTAAAAATAAAAAGAAACCAAAATCTATTGAAAATATAATTTTAGAAGCTACAAAAGAAAAAATTGTAG
>SEBM01000606.1 GCA_004296145.1 Flavobacterium sp. | reverse complement strand
GTAAATATACCATAATTATGGTATAGTGTAAAAAATCTATTAGGAATACATTTGTTATATAGAAAGATAACAATATGCTGAGAACAACAATATTTTTTTTATTTGGATGCTCATTTTTTTTTGGACAGACTAATGGGATTCCTATCGTTAATTTAAAAGATGGTACTAAGACGACAAGTACTAGTGGTGAAGGAAGTGGATCGCAGGGTAGTGGGATATCTACATCACTACAACAACAAGAATTAATTAATGAAATTAATGAATTAAAAGTGTATATGAACCAGAGTAATTTAAGTATGTCTATGAGTCAGCAAGACAAAAAATTTAACGGATACAGAATATATGATATATCAGGAAATCTTAAAAGGGAGCAAGTTGTCTCTGCCACAAATTCTTATACTGTAGATATATCTAATCTGAGTTCTGGAAATTATTTAGTTATTGTTACTGAGACCCTATCAAATACTGGTGTGTCAAAATTATTCATTAAACCTCAATAAATTAAGAGGTATCACAAAAATTAAATCAGTCAGTTATTAATTAAAAACACAAATGCCTATATAAAGAGCGTAATCCGAAAAGCTTATAAAAGAGTAGGAAAACTAAAACAATTATTATGAAAAATCTAAAGAAAATTTCAAAAGAAGAGCAAAAAGCAATTTTGGGAGGTATGGTACCTTATTGTTGTCTAAAATGGAATCCAAAAACGAGAGTTTGTAGTGATTGGGATTACAGTTGCTTGGGTCAATAAGATATAAAATATGCACCAATATTGATTGCTTTATTACCGATCATTAAAATTAAATAATATGAAAAATCTAAAAAAATTATCGAGATCAGAATTAAGATCTTTAAATGGAGGGATTCAAACTTGTTATCAAGATTGCCCAGTAGGATATCATAAATGCTGCATTCCACGTCAAGCTTATTATTGTGCTCCTGCTGGTAGTAAATGCGGTGCCACAGGTGGTCCCGGAAATCCCGGTGAACCAATGGAAGACTAATTAAATAAAATTGAATTCATGAAAAATCTAAAAAATTTATCAAGGGAAGGTTTAAAAGCAATCAAGGGTGGTTATAAGTATTGTGATACAGCTGCAGATTGCGGTCCAGGATTTTGCTGTTCATTAGATGCCAATAATGGAAAAGGATGTAGAACAATGTCTGGAGCTGGTGGAACAGGATCTAACGCTTACTATTGTAATGTGGATTAAATTTTAAGCTATTTATTATGAAAAATCTTAAGAAATTATCAAGAGAAGAATTAAGATCTTTGAGTGGAGGAATAATGCAATGCTCACCAAGAGGATGTTGTAATTATGTTAGAAACCAACAACCTGCTCCCCCGTGTTGCAATAGTATAATTCCGCTTTGTCCTGCAACTTATCCAGTGTAATCAAATGTTTTTTAATTGATTCCATGGTCTTCCTAATCTAAGCCCAGTCTAAAGTGATAAAAGATGCACTTCGGGCTGGGTATTTTTGATTTTTTACAATATTTGTAAGCCTTTAAGACAGAATTTTATTTCTTATATAGTAGATTTAAATTGTTTTTAATATCTTCATCAAATAATTTTACACCAAATCAACATATGAATTTCGATAAACTCATAGACCATTTTAAACTCGATAAACAGGAATTTTATTTCCAGTTCAATTCTCATCCAAACTATCCTTCCGCATTGGCTTTTAGCGATACGCTCAATTTTTTGGGATTAAAAAATGACGCTTACGAATTAGACAAAGAATACTGGGGCGAGTTGCCGGAAGAATATATGGCTTTGGTGGATAATTCCTTTTCTTTGGTCAAAAAGAAAGGAAATGATTTTACGATTTATTCCGATAAAGTAAAATCTCTGAATAAAGAGGAACTTTACAAAAATTCCGGAGATTTTGTGCTACTTTTTGAGAAAACTGAGAATGTAAAAACAAAATCTTTTTTCAATTTTAAACCAATTATTTATTTGGTTTTCGGGATTATTATTCTCTATTCGTTATTGCAGTTTGCTTGGCACGAAAGTATTTTCAACATCTTGTCATTGATTGGAGTTTATATTTCGTTAGAACTTTTCAATCAGAAATTTGGTCAGGAATCTGCTGTCGTCAGTAATATTTGCGGAGGTGCTGCGAATAGTTCTACTCAAAGTTCATGTTCAAAAATCTTTTCTTCAGATAAAACTGATATTTTAGGATTAAAACTTTCAGATTTTAGCTTGATTTATTTCTTGGGAATTACATTTGTCGGTCTTCTTTTTCCTCAATCACAAGGCATTTTAAGACTTACTTCAATGATTTCGATTTTGGTAATTCTTTATTCTTTCTATGTTCAGGCTTTTGTTGAAAAATCACTTTGCAGAGTTTGTCTGGTGATTATTTTTGTTTTGCTGGCTCAGATTGCAATCAGTTCGTTCTATTTCAATTGGGGATTAAATTTGCCTGT
>SEBM01000605.1 GCA_004296145.1 Flavobacterium sp. | reverse complement strand
ATAATGGTTACAGGCATCTTTAAATTCTTTCCAGATTTTATCTGAATATTTTTTAGGAACATGACCAATTTGTTTCCATTCCTCCTGAATTTGCTTCATTATTGGAGTTGTAGAACCAAAATCAGTGCTTTCCTGTAATTCTTTAGCTTTGGCAACCAATGCCATTTTTTTATTTAAATTATCGTTTTGATCTTTTTTAATGTCTTTGTAAAACGAATTTTTAAATGAATTAAAATTTCGGACAGCAGTTTTAAATGCAGCCCAGGTTTCTTCATTTACATCAGAAGGAACTTTTCCTGCTGCAAAAAACTCATTTCTAAGTGCTTCAACTTTTTGTATCTGTACAAGCCATTGCGAGTGAGAATTCACTTTTTCAGTACCAAGAACTTCAAGTTTACCGATTATTTCTTTTTTGACTTCCAGATTTTGTTGTTCATTAGCTCTTTGGCTTTCAAACAAAACTTCTCTTTTGTCATGAATTTTTTTAGTCAGTTCGCTAAATTTATTCCAGATAGTATCACGGTGTTCCTTAGAAACCGGTCCAATATCTTCTTTCCAGATTCTGTGCAAATCCTGTAATTCTCTAAATGCTTTGCTGATGTCAGTTTCATTTACAAGTTCTTCAACACGTGTGATGATTTTTTGCTTTTGTTCCAGATTGTATTTAAAATCTAAATCTCTGGCTTCACGGTCCAGGTGAAGATAATCGTAAAAATTCTCTACATGAAAATGATAGTTATTCCAAACATGATTGTATTTATCTTTTGGAATTGAACCTGCATTTTTCCATCTTTCTCTTAATTCATTAAAGTGTTTAAGAGTATCTTTAATGTTTTCCTGCGGGTTTATAAGTTCTTTTAGTTCTTCAACAATGGCAAGTCGTGTTTCTAAATTAGATTTTAGATTAGTTTGTAAATGCTTGAAGTGTTCATTTCTTTTTTCTCTGAAGATATTATAATATTCATCGAATTTTGATTTTAGTGGAGAATGATATTCAAATTCCTCATTCGGATCCTGATTAGAAGCATTAAATTCTTCTCTTTTCTCCTCTATAAGATGATTGTATTGTAGTAAAAATGATTTTTTAATTTCTTCAATATGATCTTTTACAGACATTGCTTTATCTGTATTTACAAGCTTTTTCAATTCATCAACAAGTGCATCTAATGAAAAGGTATCATAATCCTGCATAGGAATATCATGACGCTCTTTTAGCGTTTCATCTTCACTTTCTTCGGCGTTAGAATTTGTTATAGCGTCTAATGCATCCTGATGATCATCTTCTGCAGTAGCCACTACATTTTCTGTTTCGATTTCAGAAGCAGCAGCAGGAGTTTCAGCTACAATTTCTGAATCCGATGTTTCAACCGCATCATCCTGAGTAGAATCACTAACTTCGATTCCTAATTTTCCGTCTGCATCCTGCAGGTTATCATTCTTTTCTTCTAACATTTTTAAATGTATAAGGTTATTTAAACATTGCGAAAGATAGTAAAGGTGTTCCTAAATACAAAATAAATCCCTTATTTATAACAGATTTTACGATCAAATCCTTATTTAATGCAATTGCATTATAAAAAAAACATATTGTTTTGATTCTTTTTTTGAAGTAAATGTAAAATTAAAAAATAAGACAGAATTATTAAAATAAAATAATAACGCCACCTTCTATACCATAATTATAACTTCGATCTCTGCCAAATCCTACACTTGGGTGAATATAGACTAAATTGGTAGGAGTTATTTTTCTGCCAAACTCTATATATGCATTATTCTGATAGCCTTTCAATGTGTTGTTATATCTAAAAGCCAAGTCGCCAGCCACCCAGTTTTTTCCAAAAAAGTAAAACAAAGCATTTTCATAAGACAAAACACTAACATCCTTTCGGTCACTTTCACCTGCAAAGCTTTGTTGATACTCAGCTGTAGAAATCCACAAGATTTTTTTTTGATAGAAATAAGAACCATAAAAAAAGGCAGGCATAAACACCCATTTTCCAGATCCAAAAGCGGGGTCTGAAGCAGTGTTTGCATAAACTCTTGCTCTTACGGCAATACCCTTATCATTTTTAATAAAAGGAATGTAGCTAATTCCCATGCCAACATCACCAATACCGGTTTTGTTATTATTATTTGTATTGGTCGATATTATCGGAAGATCAAATCTTAAATTCCAGGCCTTATTTCCAATAGGAACTAATACACGAACTTGTGTAGTATTAAAAGAACCGTTGTCGGTGTCCAGATATTCATTAAAAAAAACTAATGTTTTTAAAAAATAACGATAACGTGGTTCTATAAAAGGAATTTTTTCTGCCACCATTGCTTCCTGAGCATTTACAACAACGGTGACTAAAAAAATAAAAGTGTTAAGTAAATATTGTATTTTCATAACTACTTAAAAATGAGTAGTATAAAAGTACAAAAAAAAGATATTTAGC
>SEBM01000604.1 GCA_004296145.1 Flavobacterium sp. | reverse complement strand
TTAGTTTTTGATTCTAATTACAACCTTATATATAGTAGTATTGATGATGCTAAAATAAACTGGTCTATTAATGATTTAAAATATCTAAAGAAACATAAGACTTTTTTTAAGCAACAAGGAAATTATGAAGTTTATGGTGTTTTTTATGATACCAAAGACAAAGATTTTTATGCGTTAATATCGGCAACTGACGATTATGGTAAAAAGAAATTATTGTTTTTGAGATATACCTTAATAGTATCGTACATCTTTTTTACTTGCTTGTGTTGGGTCATGACTTCTTTTACAGTTAAAAAATTAATGAACCCGCTGAATGATTTTCATCAAAAGATAAAAAATATAAACGAAAATAATCTTGACACGCGTGTTGAAACAAAAAGCAAAAATGAAATTGACCTGATTGCAAATGAATTTAATTTCATGATGGATCGAATTGAGATTTCCTATCAGAAACAAAAGGAGTTTACCGCGCATGCTTCGCACGAATTAAGAACACCGCTTTCCAGAATTACTTCGCAAATAGAAAATGTTGTTGCAGATGAAACTACAAGTTCTAAAGGCAAAAGCTTTTTAAAAACAATTCTGTCTGATGTAAATCAATTAACTGAACTGATTAATTCTTTGTTGATTTTATCAAAAATTGACACCAATAATAACGAGAACAGTGAGATACATCGTATGGATGAAATTTTATTCTCGGCAATTGAAAATTTAAATAAAAGCTTTCCTGACTTTGTCATTCTTTTTGAAATTGAAGAAAGTGACGATCTTGATACAGCTTTAGAAATAAAAGGGAATAAAAATCTTTTAGAAATTGCTTTAAGCAATGTCTTGAAAAATGCCTGTGTTTACTCTGATAATAAACAGGGAAAAGTAAAGATATCTGCTGAAGATGATAATCTTATCATTTCCGTTTCAAATACTGGTAAAACATTAAGTAAAGAAGAACAACAAAAACTTTTTCAGCCGTTTATGCGTGGTCAAAATTCTAAAGGAACTTCAGGTTTTGGTTTAGGTTTAAGAATTGTACAGCGTATCCTTTCGCTTCATCATGCCAAAATTATCTATAATGTTCCTAAGGAAAACATCAATTCGTTTCAGTTGATTTTCCATTCAAAATAATAAACTTAAACATTTTTAAGCTTTTTTTAAGGTCGCCCTTAAGCTATCTTAAAGTCCTGCACTAGCATCTTTGTATCAAATAAAAATGATACGATGAAAAAGTTATTTGCACTTGTACTTCTGACATTCATACATCAGGTAAGTGTCGCACAAAAAACAGTCACACTTCAGGACTGTGAAACGCAATTTTTAAAGAAAAATCTCTTTTTGCTTGCATCGCAATACAATATTGATGCTTCTAAAGCCATGACAATGCAGGCCCGAATCTGGGACAACCCAACAATCACGGCAGAATTAAACGCTTATAATCCGGAAAGAAATAAATATTTTGATGTTGGAAAAGATGGTCAAAAGGTTTTCGGAATTGAGCAGTTAATATATCTCGGAGGAAAAAAGCGAAATGAAATAAAACTGGCTCAAGCCAATGAACAACTGGCAGAATTACAATTTAATGATTTACTAAGAACATTAAAACTACAACTCCGTAAAAGTTTTTATACTGTTTATTATAATACTCAAAATCTGGAAACAACAGATAAACAACTTGCCCATCTTGAGAACCTGATCAACTCTTATTCTATTCAGGCTCAAAAAGGAAATATTCCTCTAAAAGATGTTGTACGTCTGCAATCGCTTTATCTGAATTTTAAAAATGAAAGAATGGAAGTTGTAAACGATAATATCGAAGAACAAGCCAACTTAAAGCTTTTGTTGAATGAAACTGAAAATGTTGTTCCGCAAGTTTCTAAAGAAGAATTTGATAAATATCTAAAAACAATTGATTTTGATTTAAAGAATTTTGAAACCGAAGCTATCGCAAACCGTCCTGATTACCTGGCAAAACAAAAGGAAATTGACGCTAACACTTTGAATGTTAAATGGCAGAAATCGCTTTCTGTACCAGATATTACTGTTGGTGCAACTTATGATCAGCGAAGCGGTGCTTTTAATAATGAAGCAAATCTTACTGTTGGGATTCCACTACCGCTTTGGAACAAAAACAAAGGTAATATCAAATATGCGCAGACTATTCTGGAGCAATCTAAAGTAGAAAAACAAAATTTTGAACTGCAATTGCAAACCGAAATTACAACTGCATGGACAAAATGGGATGAATCACGTCAAAATTACACTGTAATAAAACCAACGGTAAATTCAGATTTTGAAGCAGTTTACAACGGAATCCTAACCAATTTTCAAAAACGAAACATCAGTATTTTAGAATTTACTGATTTTATGGAAAGCTACAATCAGGCTACAATTCAGGTAAACGAATTAAAGAAAAAAGTGGTGCTTTCGGCAGAAGAATTAAATAGTACAATCAATAAAGA
>SEBM01000087.1 GCA_004296145.1 Flavobacterium sp. | reverse complement strand
AATAAACGTTTTGTATTTGATTTAAATTCATTTTAATTTGTTTTTAAAGACTAACTTTTTTATTATTTTATTTTATAAAAAACTAACTGTTAGACCTTTATATTTTTTCTTGTTTTGTATCCAAAAACGCCTAAAATAGCGTTCTAATTTTTCTTTAATGTTGT
This sequence comes from Flavobacterium sp., assembly GCA_004296145.1. Lineage (GTDB taxonomy): Bacteria > Bacteroidota > Bacteroidia > Flavobacteriales > Flavobacteriaceae > Flavobacterium. The sequence goes on along the minus strand of SEBM01000087.1, from coordinate 10,937 downwards.
ATAATTTTGATTAAATGTTATATTATAACAACTTTATAATCTCATTTACAATGTCTTTAGTAGCATTTGGTTTTGCGATCTTTTTTATGTTTTCGCTCAATTGGCTTTGCTTTCCTTCATCTTTCAATAAAGCTTCAAAAACGATACTAAACTGACTGTCCAATTCTGATTCTTTTAATAAAATAGCGCCTTTTGCATCCACAATTGCCTGAGCATTTTTTGTCTGATGATCTTCAGCAACATTTGGTGACGGAATAAAAATGACCGGTTTTCCAACAATACATAATTCGGAAACAGATGAAGCTCCTGCACGTGAAATAATCACATCTGCGGCAGCATATACAAAATCCATTCTTTCAATGAAATCAACCACTTTTACATTTGGTTGATTGTATTTTTTATAATCTTCAAAATATAATTTACCGCATTGCCAGATAACCTGAACATCTTGCGAAAGTATACTTTCCAATTCTTTTTCAATTAATTGATTCAGTCTTCTGGCACCTAAACTTCCACCTAAAATCAATAATGTTTTTTTATTTGCATCTAACTTATAAAAAGAAATTGCTTCGTCTCTTTTGCTGTCAATATCAATCAAATCCTGACGAACCGGATTTCCTGTCAGAACAATTTTTTCTTTAGGAAAAAAACGTTCCAGATTTTCGTATGCTACGCAAATTGCATTTGCCTTTTTACTCAATAATTTATTAGTGATTCCGGGAAATGAATTTTGTTCCTGAACAACTGTCGGAATTCCTGCCGAACCTGCTGTCTGCAACAAAGGACCACTGGCAAAACCTCCGGTTCCTATTACTACATTTGGTTTAAATTTTTTAATGATTTTTCTTGACTCCAGTAAACTTGTTGCCAATTTTAACGGAAACATCATGTTTTGCAAAGTCAGTTTTCTTTGTAAACCTGCAATCCAAAGACCTTTTATTTCATAGCCTGCCTGAGGCACTTTTTGCATTTCCATTTTGTCTTTGGCACCTACAAAAAGAAATTCAGCGTCAGGAAATTGTAATTTTAACTCGTTTGCAATAGCAATTGCAGGATAAATATGTCCTCCGGTTCCACCTCCGCTTAGTATGAATTTATACTTTGTCATATTTTTAAAGTTACAACGTCTTAAAAACTAATTTTAATTTTATCTGTTTAATACTGCATTGATAGGATTTTTAGAATTGTCTTCTATTGAATACATTGGCTCTTCTTCGTATATCTCTTCTCTTGAGCCACTAACTAAATCTTCTTCGGCCAGTTCCTTATCTATTAATCGCTGAAGCGCTTCTTTTCTTCTTTCTTTTTCCTGCTGCTCTTCTACGATTTCTTCTTCTTTTTTGGTTACACTAATGATAATTCCAAGTGAAAAACACGTCATCCAGATCGAACTACCTCCGGAACTTATCAAAGGAAGTGTTTGTCCTGTTACCGGCAACAATTCAACTGCAACAGCCATATTGATCATCGCCTGAAATATCATCGGAAAACCGAGACCAACGACGACTAATTTTCCGAATAAGGTATTGGCTTTATGTGAAGCAATCACAAATCGGAACAATAACAATAAATACAAAAGCAATATTGAAACTCCGCCGACTAAACCATATTCTTCAACAACAATTGCATAAATAAAATCGGATGATGATTGTGGTAAAAAGTTTTTCTGAACGCTTTTTCCTGGTCCTAATCCTCCAAATTGTCCTGATGCTATTGCAATTTTTGCTTTTTCAATTTGATAATCATCTTCGTCCGGTTTGTCTGTCGTAAAGTTTGCAATACGGCTTTCCCATGTTGAAACCCTGCTAAAAAACCTCGAATCAGGAAAAGCTTTGGCTACCAAAAGGAAAAATGCCAACATTGCAACTCCGGAACCAATAATAAAACCTATATATTTTAGTGGATACTTACCAATAAATGTCAACATCATTACCATTGAAAAAATCAACGCTGTAGTCGAAAAGTTAGCTGGTAAAATAAGTATCAACGTAATAAATACCGGAATCCAAAGCTGCACAAATGATACTTGAAAAGGCTCATTTTCTTCTTTGGTTTTTGATAAATACCTCGCCACATAAATAAACAAAACAATCGAAGCCAAGGTTGAAGTCTGAAACGTGATTCCGATAAATGGAACCTGAATCCAACGGCTGGCATTTGCTCCGGCAATTACTGTTCCTTTTAACAATGTGTAAAGCAATAATATCCAAACGACAGGCAATGCAATTTTAGAAATTGCCCTGAAATAGTGATACGGCACTTTATGTACCCAATATATAATCAGGAAACCAATACATATGTGCGCCAGATGTTTTACTAAATAACCTAATGTATTTCCTGTTCCGTGACCTATATAAGCCAGATTACTACTCGCACTAAAAACAGGCATAAACGAAAACAACGCCAATAAAGCCACGAATGACCATATTACCCTATCTCCTTTTAGTTTGTTTACGAGTTCCTTCATTTTAGATTTCTGATTTTAGATTTTAGATTACTTTTAAACCTTCGGTTTTTGATTTTCTATTTATTGATTCTATTATTTACTGTTTTTAAACTGCTTACAAAAATGGCTGTCAGCTCATTTGCTTCTTTCCAGATTATTTCTAATATTGATCTTTCAATCCAATTTTTTTCTATTATAATTTCAATCCAGAATAAAGTTTCATCAGACTCTTCTAAAACTATATTCATTTTTGATACAAATTCTTTATCACTTCTTGCTCTGCAAACCGCTCTATAATTTGCTCCAACTGATGTTCCACTTCTTACTATTTGACTTGCAATTGATCTAATTACATTTGTATTTGGAAGCTTTTCAGCTAAATCAATTACCATCAAAGAGAATTTCTTAGTTCTCAACTTCATTTCATTCGTCGTCATATTCAAAAGAACTTTTTTGATTTTAAAATTTAGTAATCAATCTAAAATCTAAAATCAGAAATCTAAAATTATAAATTATGAACTGCTTGTTTAAACTGCTTCCCTCTGTCTTCGTAGTTTTCGAATAAATCGAAACTTGCGCAGGCTGGAGACAACAAAACGGCATCACCTTTTTCTGTTAATCTTTGTGCTGTTTTCACAGCGTCATTCATATTATTCACTTCAACCATAATGTCTACAACATTTCCGAAAGCATCTATAATTTTTCTGTTGTCGATACCTAAACAAATTATTGCTTTTACTTTTTCACGAACTAATGACATTAATTCGTTGTAATCGTTTCCTTTATCAACACCACCAACGATCCAAACTGTTGGAACATTCATACTATCAAGAGCAAAGAAAGTAGCATTTACATTTGTTGCTTTTGAATCATTAATGTATTGTACATTCTGAATTTTTAATACTTTTTCTAAACGGTGTTCAACACCTTGAAAATTAGATAAACTTTCGCGAATTGTTGCGTTTCTTATCTGCATCAACTTTGCTACTGAGCTTGCTGCCATTGCGTTTTTCATGTTATGTTTTCCTTCTAACGCAATGTGTTCTGTGTCCATTGTAAACTCTTCTTGGTTGATCTTTATTTCCATTTTGTTGTTATTTATAGAAGCTCCTTCGTCAAAACTTTTAGTCAGTGAAAAAGGAATTAATTTTGCTTTTGTTGTATTGTTCTTTAACCATTCTGTACTCGCTTCATCATCGGCATCATAAATCAGATAATCGCTTTCGGTCTGGTTCATTGTGATTCTGAACTTAGAATCTATATAATTCTCATATTTATAATCGTATCGGTCTAAATGATCAGGACTAATATTGGTTATTATGGCAATATCCGGCCTGTATTCTATAATTCCGTCGAGCTGAAAACTGCTTAATTCAAGCACGTAGGCATCGTATTTATTTTCGGCTACCTGCCAGGCAAAACTTTTTCCGATGTTTCCACCCAAACCAACATTTAATCCTGCTGATTTTAGCAAGTGATGCGTTAACATTGTTGTCGTTGTCTTTCCGTTGCTTCCTGTAATTCCAATTGTTAAAGCCTCTGTGTAAGGTTTTGCAAACTCGATTTCCGAAATCACTTTGATACCGGCAGCAAAAAGCTTTTTTACTATCGGGGATTTTTCCGGAATTCCCGGACTTTTCATGACGACATCGGCATTCAAAATCAGGTCTTCTGTGTGTTGCTCTTCTTCCCAGGCAATTCCATTAATAATAAGAACTTCTTTATAGCTTTCTTTTATCTTTCCAAAATCAGATACAAAAACATCATATCCTTTTTTCTTTCCCAGGATTGCGGTTCCAACACCACTTTCTCCTCCTCCTAACACTACCAATCTACTCATCTATCTCAATTTTAAAGTAACGATTGATAATATGGCTAACATGATGGCAACAATCCAGAAACGGGTCACAATTTTACTTTCATGATATCCTTTTTTCTGGTAATGATGATGTAAAGGCGACATCAGAAAAATTCTTCGTCCTTCACCAAAACGTTTTTTTGTGTATTTAAAATAAGCTACCTGAATAATTACCGAAGCGCTTTCTGCTAAGAAAATTCCACAGAATAAAACAATTAAAATTTCTTTACGAACGGCAATTGCCAAAACAGCAATGATTCCTCCAATGGTCAAACTTCCTGTATCTCCCATAAATACGGATGCCGGAAACGAATTATACCAGAGGAAACCAATCAGAGCTCCCGTAAAAGCAGATATAAAAACCGTCATTTCTCCCGAATTGGGGATGTACATTATATTGAGGTAATTTGAAAAAATGATATTACCGGAAACAAATGTAAAAATCCCGAGCGCGAGGACCGATATTGCAGAGGTTCCTGCGGCAAGACCATCAATTCCATCCGTTAAATTGGCTCCGTTTGAAACCGCTGTTATAATAAAAATAACAACCGGAATAAAAATTAACCATGCCCATTTTTCATATCCTTCTCCCATAAAAGATAGAATTTCAGCATAGTCAAATTCATTGTTTTTAACAAATGGAATTGTTGTCGCCGTTGATTTTTCTTCAACAGGAGCCTGCATAACTACTGTTGTTCCTACATTTTTGTAAATATCTGTTCTTCCCGTATCTGTTCTTACTGTAACAGCCGGATTAAAATATAAAACCGCTCCAACAATAATTCCCAGACCAACCTGACCGATTACTTTAAAAATTCCTTTTAAACCTTGTTTATCTTTTTTGAATATTTTAATATAATCATCCACAAAACCAATTGTTCCCATCCAAAGGGTGGTTACAATAAGCAATACGATGTAAATATTATGCAAACGGGCAAATAACAAAACCGGAACCAGTGTTGCAAAAATGATAATCAGTCCTCCCATTGTTGGAGTACCTGCTTTTTCATTCTGACCTGCAAGACCAAGCTCACGAACAGTTTCACCTACTTGCTGATTACGTAAAAAATTGATAATTCTTTTTCCGTAAATCGTTGACAAAAGCAAAGAAAGCATAAATGCCAAAGCAGATCTAAAAGTGATGTATTGAAAAACTCCCGTTCCGCTTATATCTAATGTTTTGTTCAAATATTCAAATAAATAGTATAGCATATGTTTTTATTTTAAATTAAATTCCAATTTTTAAATCTCAAATTCCAACATTAATTGGATTTTGGAATTTGGAATTTTCATTTTGTTATTTATTTAGTTGATCTAAAATTTCTTTTACTGTCTCCATATCATCAAAATGATGGCGAACACCATTTATTTCCTGATACGTTTCATGTCCTTTTCCTGCAATCAGAATAATATCTTTTGGCTGGGCCAATTGACAAGCGGTTTTTATGGCTTGTTTTCTGTCTGTAATTCTCAATATTTTTTTATAATTATGAGCTTCAACACCTTTTTCCATTTCATCCAAAATCACTTCAGGATCTTCATTTCTTGGATTATCTGATGTCAAAATTGCTTTATCACTAAGATCTGTTGCAATTTTTGCCATAATCGGTCTTTTCGTTTTGTCTCTGTTTCCACCGCAGCCGACAACTGTAATCAATTGTTCGTTTTTAGTACGGATGTCATTAATTGTTTGTAAAACATTTTCTAATGCGTCCGGCGTATGTGCGTAATCTACAATTGCAGTAATGTTTCCTTCAGAAACTATATACTGAAAACGACCCGAAACACTTTCTAAATCAGACAGTAAACGCAACGCTTCAAGACTATCCATTCCGAGCTCTACAGCGGTTCCATAAATCGCTAAAACATTGTATGCGTTAAAAGTTCCGATCAGTTTTACCCAGACTTCATTATCATTTACTTTTAATAATAAACCTGATAATTGGCTTTCTAAAATTTGTGCTTTAAAATCAGCATACGATTTTAAGGCATAAGTAAATTTTCTCGCTACTGTATTTTGCAACATTACAGTACCATTTTTATCATCAATGTTAGATAAAGCAAAAGCTGTTTTTGGTAACGAATCAAAAAATGATTTCTTAACATCTCTGTATTCTGCAAAAGTTGGATGATAATCCAAATGATCGTGAGAAAGATTCGTAAAAATCCCGCCAACAAAATGCAAAGCTTCTGTGCGCTTTTGGTGAATACCATGCGAACTTACTTCCATAAAACAATGTGTCACGCCGGCTTCGATCATTTCATTTAGATAATGATTGATTGTAATAGAGTCCGGAGTGGTATGTGTTGCATTATATTCTGTTTTATCTACCATAATTTTTACGGTAGACAATAAACCAACTTTAAACCCTGCTTTTTCAAACAATTGAAACAATAAGGAAGCAATTGTGGTTTTACCATTTGTACCCGTTACACCAACTAATTTTAATTTTTCAGAAGGATTTCCGAAAAAATTAGCTGCCATAAAAGCCAATGCAGAATTTGTATCTTTTACTTTTATGTATGTAATTCCTTTTTCAATAGTTGCCGGCAATTCATCACAAATAACTGCAATTGCACCTAACTGAATTGCTTTTTCAATAAAATCGTGACCATTAGAAAGTGAACCGCGAATGGCTACAAAAACATCATCCTGCTCAATTTTTCTTGAATCAAATTCAATTTTCTGAATAGCAATATCTGTTGAACCTGTTACAGATTCAATAGCTACTTTGTATAATATGTCTTTAAGTATTTTCACGATAATTCTAATACTATTGTTTCGTTTTTACTAATATTTTGTCCAGCTTGTAAAGACTGTTTTTTTACTTTCCCTACTCCGTTTACTTTTACCTTCAAACCTAAATTTTCTAATAAAGCAATTGCATCCATTCCCGGCATTCCTTTTAAATCAGGAATTTGTTTTGTTTTTTTCTCCGCTTTCGCGTAATATTCATTATAACTGATTTCCTGTTTTGGAATTTTTGAATCCAGTTGTTTGATTTTATTTGTTGATGGTGCGTCTGTAAATATCTTTTGGGCAATTCTTTTAAAAACCGGCCCCGCAACGTCTGCTCCGTAATAATTATTTTTTGATGTATTAGGTTTATGTACTACCACAATACACGAATATTTTGGATGATCTGCCGGAAAATATCCTACGAATGAAGACGCATAATACAATGCCGATTTTCCTTCTTTTCCTCCATAATTCATCTGAGCTGTTCCTGTTTTTCCTGCCATCGAAAAATCTTTCGAATACAACTTAGAACCTGTTCCTTTTTTAACCACATTCTGCAAAACTGCTCTTACTTTTTTAAGCGTTTCCGGCGAACAAACTTTTGGATTAATAACCTCAACATCAAACTTTTTAATGGTTTTATTCCATTCTTTAATTTCTGACACAAATTGTGGTTTTACCATTACACCATTATTGGCAACAGAATTATAAAATGCTAATGTCTGCATTGGTGTAACCGAAACATTATAACCAAAAGCCATCCAAGGAAGCGTAGTACCTGACCAGCTTTTATCTCCCGGATGCGGAATAATTGGTCTTCCTTCTCCTTTAAAGTGCAAGCCTAAAGTTTTATCTAATCCCCAACTTCTAATATGATTCACAAATTTTGACGGATTGCTTTTGTAATTGTCATAAACTGCCTGAACCATCACTGTATTTGATGAAAGCTCAAATCCGCGTGCTAATGAAACCTTTCCGTAACCACCGTGGTGTGAATCATTAACCGGACGACCATAATATCTAACCTGACCTCCATGACTGTCATAAACTGTACTTGTATCAGCTACTTTATCTTCTAAGATCGCCATTAAATCAACTAATTTAAAAGTCGATCCCGGTTCGTGAGATTCAGCAATGGCGTAATTTGTTGTTTCGTAATACGATCCGTCTTCTGCTCTTCCTAAATTTGAAATCGCTTTTACATGACCCGTTTCTGTTTCCATAACAACTACACAACCGTGATCAGCTTCATAATCTTGTAATTGTTTCAATAATGCGTGATGTGCAATATCCTGTATAAAAACATCTATTGTTGAAATCACATCGTAACCATCAATTGGATCCACTTCGTTTATATCACGAATTGGTTTCCATTGTCCTTTTGCAATTTTTTGTTTTAGAATTTTACCGTCTTTTCCGTTCAGGTAACTTTTGAAAGCCCATTCTATTCCTTTTCCAACTTCTATTCCGGTTGCAGGATCAATTCGGTCATAACCAATTGTTCTTTCAGCAATTTTTCCAATCGGGTGTTTCCTAACAGTTTCCTGCTCGATAATAATTCCGCCTTTAAAAGCACCTAATTTGAATAATGGAAAACCTTTAATTTTTACATAATCTGTATAACTCAGATTTCTTGCAACCAAATAATATCTGTTTTTATTCGCTCTGGCTTTTCTTAGTTCTTTTTCATAATAACCTGATGGTCTGTCTAAAACAGTTTCTAAAGAATCTGATAAAGCTTTAACATACTTTTCAAAATTTTCAGTTTTAGGCGCTTTTGCATCAAAACGAATTTCATAATTCGGGATTGATGTTGCCAGCAAACTTCCGTCTGCAGAATAAATATTCCCTTTGTTTGCCGGAATTACAAAATTTCGAACAGTACGCTGTTTTGCCAGTTTTCTGTAATGATCTCCTTCAACCCATTGAATATTGGTCAACTTAACAACAATAGCAATTGCCATCAAAAAGATGAAAACTGCTACAAGGTAAATTCTGTAGGATATATGTTTATCGTCTACTGCCATATTCTTTTAAAGAAACTTTTTTCTTCTTCTTTTTTTACTTCTATTTTTATTGGAGGAACTGTTGACGGAAAAATTTGTTTTTCTAACATTTTATCCGAGATCGTTGACTCCATCTTTAACTTCATTAATTCTGAACGTCGGTCTACAAATTCTGAACGCAATTCTTTTACATCATTGTTTAGTTTTGCAATTTCAAAAACCTTTTGTTCGTATCGCTGCGTATTGGCTATCATTATTATTGCCAGCAAAATGATAAAAACAATGAATCGCCAGTTTTTTACAGCGTCATCATGTATCAGAAATCTTGCTTTTAACAGACTAAATACTCCACCTTTCATTATACCTATATATTATATCTTTTCAGCAATTCTTAATTTGGCACTTCTTGCTCTGTTATTGATCTTAATTTCAGCATCATCAGGAACAATTAATTTTCCGATTGTTTTAAACGGAACTGAAAAATTTCCGTAAAAATCTCTCTCTGGTTCTCCTTCAAACATTCCATTTTTGATAAATCTTTTTACCAATCTGTCTTCTAGTGAATGGTATGAGATTACTGAAAATCTTCCTCCTGGATTTAAAATCTCTAATGACTGCTCAATAAATTCTTTTAAAACATCCATTTCCTGATTCACCTCAATACGGATCGCCTGATAGATTTGTGCCAATATTTTATTTCGAACTCTTTCCGGTAAATGTCTTGCCAAAACTTCTTTTAATTCATCCGTAGTTTTGATAAGATGTCTTTCTCTCGCTTCTACAATTGTTCTTGCCAAAACTGGAGCGTTTTTCAATTCTCCATAATCCAGAAAAACACGACGCAAATCCAGTTCATCATATTCATTTACAACTCTGTATGCGTTTAAATCATTTTTCTGACTCATTCTCATATCAAGTTCAGCATCAAAACGGGTTGAAAATCCTCTTTCCGGAACATCAAACTGATGTGATGAAACTCCTAAATCTGCCAAAATTCCGTCTACTCCTTTAACTCCGTGAAAACGTAAAAACCTTTTTATAAATCTGAAATTCTCATTAATTAAGGTAAACCTTTCGTCTGGCAATGCATTTGCCAGCGCATCTTCATCCTGATCAAAAGCAAATAATCTTCCGTTTGGCCCTAATCTTTTCAGAATTTCTTTTGAATGACCTCCGCCTCCAAACGTAACATCAACATACACGCCATCTGGTTTAATATTTAAACCATCAACTGTTGGATGTAGCAAAACCGGATTATGATATTCCATTGTCGTCGTCATTAATATTTCCCATTACTTCTTCGGCCAGATCTGCAAAATCCATATCTTCGCCGCTTATTGATTTTTCGTATAAATCCTTATCCCAAATCTCTACTATATTAACCGCAGATGAGAAAACAACATCTTTAGAAATATTTGAAAAAGTTACCAGATCCTTCGGAACCAATAATCTCCCCAATGCATCAATTTCTACCACTTTAACTCCTGCCGTAAATCTTCTGATGAAATCATTGTTCTTTTTTACAAAACGATTCAATTTGTTGATTTTCTGCATCATCAAATTCCACTCATCCATCGGATATAACTCTAAACAAGGTTGAAAAACAGAGCGCTTCAAAACGAATCCGTCCTGAAGAGATGAAGCCAATTGCTTTTTCAAAGGCGCAGGCATCATTAGCCTTCCTTTAGCATCGACTTTACACTCATATGTTCCTACAATTGTGTTCAAGAAATAGCTTTACTATAGTTATACAGCAAAAATATAAAAAAAAATACCACATTTTACCACTTTATACCACTTTGTTAATAAGTTTAACCACTTTTACCCCAATTCCTTTAATTATTAGTGAATCAATACTTTAGATATAAATTATTTTGAATCCAGTAT
>SEBM01000603.1 GCA_004296145.1 Flavobacterium sp. | reverse complement strand
GTATAGCTTCTCATCATTATAAATATTAGTTTTAGCTAATGAGATACAAGTATATATTGTTTTTTATAATTCTGCTAACGGCTTGCCAACAAAAGCGAGAGGTAAGTACGTCTTTTTATTATTGGAAAACAGTTTATAAACAGAACAAAGTTGAAAATCAGTATTTAAAACAATTTCAAAGCAAGAAATTTTATATGAGGATGATGGATGTTGATTTGGATATCAATCAAAAAGCTGTGCCTATTGCTCCAATAACTTTTACTGATTCAATTCCTAAAAATCTTGAAATTGTCCCTGTAGTTTATATTGTTAATGAGGTTCTAAAAAAACAAAATGATGTACAGTTAGAACAATTAGCCTACAATATTTTGGCTTTCGTAAAATTAAAGGTATTACAATCGGGGCAAAAAGATTATGAAGAATTACAAATAGATTGCGATTGGACAGCCACTACAAGGACTAAATATTTCGATCTACTTAAAAAGCTAAAACTGTTTAATAAAACCAGAAAACTTTCATCAACATTAAGGTTACACCAATTAAAAAATCAAGAGAAAAGTGGTATTCCTCCAGTAGACAAAGTTTTGTTGATGTGTTATAACATGGGTAATTTGAGGCAATATGGAAAACGGAATTCAATTTTAGATGTGCCTGAACTTAAAAAATACGCAGGTAAAAATCTTGGTTTCTATCCGATGGATATCGATGTTGCTTTACCCTTGTTTTCTTGGAGCGTAGTCTTTAGAAATAAACAATATGCAGGCATTTCTAAAAAAATTAGTCCATCAGACTTAAAAAATTCAACATTGTTTAGCCCACAGAGCGATGGCATATACCTGGCTAAAATAGATTTGCCAGCCTTCGGATTAAGGAAAAATGATGAAGTGAGGTACGAGGAAAGTAAAGTTGAAGACCTCAGAAAAACAGCTGAATATTTATCATCGTATTTGTCTGAAAAACCAATAAATTTAGTTTACTACCACCTAGATAAAAATCTACTTAAAAATTATGAAATCACTCAATTGGAAGAAATCGCTAATATTTTGCATTAGTTTTTTAGTCTTTTTTTTCGGCGAATTAGCTGTTAACATTGCTTGCGGACCAGAACAAGACCCATATGACTATTATGTTTCTTATTTCCACAATAATGTACAAGGAAACCAATATAAACCGTTTGCCTTTAATGGTATGCTATTTCTTAATGATGAGAATGATATTTGGGAGGAAAAAGATGTAAACAGTGCCGAATGGGCAAAATATTTGAGCGTAAAACTGAAGGATGTTCGTAAGATAATGTACGAGTTAGATAGTGCTTCGAACGTGAAATTGAAAAAATCATCTTTTAAATTAGCCGCTACATTGCCGGATAGTTTAAGGAAAAATAACTTTTTAATCGCTTTGAGCAATAATCAGGCAGCATATAATTACTACAAGCTGCTGAAACAATGTGAACCGATGATTTCTAATAATTCAGATTCTTGGACACAACCCACAGTCGACAGCGTGTTCTTGATGAAAACTGCAGATAAAAACTTAGCACTTCTACCTAATATTAAAGACGATTTTTTAAAGCTGAGATACGCCTATCAAATCCAAAGATTGTATCGCTATGCAGGGAATGCGCAACAAAGCAAAATGGTTTATGAAAAACATATGCTTAATAATCCTTCAACAAGTGCAGTAAAAGGCTGGGCTATGTCCCAATATGCAGGTATTATTAGAACTGAAGGAAAAATTAATGAAGCGGCATATCTCTTTTCGAAAGTTTTTGCAAGCAACCCGGAAAGACGGATAATGGCCTACAGAAATTATTTCTGGACAGATGCTAAAATAAAAGATGTCTTGAAGTTTGCAAAAACAGATAGTGAAAAAGCGAATATCTGGGGCATCAATGGCTTTAGAAATCCAGATTCTGATATTGAACATTTAAAAGAAGTTTATAACTGTGAACCCAATCATCCACTTGTTAGTGCTTTACTTATGCGAGAGGTTAATAAATTAGAACAAAATTTATTAGAAAAAAGCAAACTAAGCTTAAATTTTGTGGATGCCTTAACTGCACAATGGGATTATTATGGTCCAAATCGAGATAGTTTAAGAACCGCCAACATTAAACATCTAAAAACGATAAATTCTTTCGCCTTAGCATTGGCAAGTAATCAGAAATATCAACAACAAGGCTTTGCTAATATAACTGCAGCTTACCTGTCCTGGATGGAAAATAATGACGATGTGGCCCTAAAATGCTTGGAAAAAGTAGATTTTAACACGCTTTCTCCAAAACTAAAGGACCAATACCGAATTACAGTGTTATTAATTAAAGCTAATCAGATTAAAAAAGGGAGCCAGTTTAACGAAAATGATTTATTGCCATCCTTAAAATGGTTAGACGAAAAACGATTTGCTGAAAATAAGAAGCAATTTCTCGGCGACTGGGACAATTATATCTCCAATGATG
>SEBM01000602.1 GCA_004296145.1 Flavobacterium sp. | reverse complement strand
TGCCTCGACTGTTCAATTGGAACGCCTTACTAAACTTACCGGCAAATCAGCCTCTGATATAAGCGTAGCCGTTATTGAAAATGCTACCGACCTTATGGAGGGTGATACCAGCTGGCAGGAATCCTTTAGAAACAAAAGACCATTATTAAGAAGATTCTTTCGGATCATATCACTACCGCTTTCCTCAGAGTCAACGTTCAATAGTGGTGCAAAGACATCAAAATTATCGACAATCCAAGAATTTTTGCCTACAACAATTGAATTAACGCCACTAAGAATTGCCATAGTAACGGCGAGAAATGCACCGAGTCATATGCGAGTTATTAAAACATTGCGTCATTGGGGAGTTTATGTTGACGAGGCATATTTTATGGGAGGACTATCAAAAGACAAGGTTCTAAAAGCTTTCGGAGCTCATATTTTCTTTGATGACCAAGAAACTCATCTTGATGGTTCAAGTAAAGTTGTACCATCTGGAAAAGTCTTGTACAAAACAGATTCCCCATTAAAGAAATATGAAAAAAGTAAAATAGAATAAAAAAATGAATGCACAACAAGGTATTGTCAAAAGCAGTGCTGAAAGAATTCTATTTGAAGTTCGGTGCTAAAAATCCCCGCCTTTCGCAATACCCAAAACATTACCAGCCATTTTAGGGCGACAACTTCAACCAACAAAACTAAATGACAAGTGAGTTTACCCAAAGACCATACAGCAGAAACAAAAAAGCTTCTTAAAAAAGTCTCTAAAGACAAAATCGCAAAATGGCTTTTAGAAGAAGGCTACTATCCAGAACAATACATTGTTCCCCCCAGTTTTAAGGTTAACCAGTTTAATTTACAGTTAAATCCATTTTTTGAAATTGATAACACTACTGCTGGACAACCAAAATTTGAACCTGAAAAAGAAGAACTGATAAACATTTCGTTCCCTAAAACTGAACTGACTGATAGGACTTTTGGAATTATTGCCCCAAAAATTTATCACGATATAATCTGGTATTTAACAAACGATTGGGATACAATTTTAAAATCTCTGTTTAGAGCAAACAATAAAATTCATTCGTACAGCTTTCCTATTCCAATTACTTCAAAGAACGAAGGCGAAATAGGCAGTTTAAGAGCCGGACGGATGATTTATGAGTATTTGGAAATGGCGGAGAATGATTTAGTAGCCGAAGCATACAATTATAAATACATTTTAAAATCAGACATTAAAAATTTCTATCCTTCAATTTACACACATAGCATTGCATGGGCAATCCATACAAAAGAAACAATACGCAAAAGAGGAAATAGAAATAAGTTCAATGATTATGTGGGATTGGTGTTAGACAAGCTATTTCAATACTCAAATGATGGCTGTACAAATGGAATAGCGATTGGACCTGCAATTTCCGATCTAATTGCAGAAATTATTTTAAGTGCTGTAGACACAGAATGTTCAAAAATAATGATTGCAAAAGGAATTGACTTTATAGGAGTTCGTTTTAAGGATGATTATCGTTTTTTATGTCACTCCAAACAAGATGCGAAATTGATAATAAAGACTTTGCAAAAACAGATGGCTTTATTCAATCTCACACTTAACGAAAGTAAATCACAAGTAATAGGACTGCCAGAAGGACTATTTAGAGAATGGACAGCAGAATACCAACCATTTTCTTTGAGGTACAGAAAAAAAATAAGTTATAAACGTTTTGAAAACTCTTTTCGTGGAACTTTAAATGTTGATAAAAGATTTGAAGGCACTGGTGTTGTTGACCGCTTCTTGTCTGAACTCTATACAAAAAATCAGCAACTCAAATTCAATTTTAAAGACAAGGAATTATTAAAAGCAATCAGCCTTTTGTTAATGCTTAAAGAGCGGAGGAATAAATCGTTTCCACAAATACTTGGAATTATTGAACAAATCATTGAACAGAATAAAGGAAAAGTAAAAACAGTTTCAAAAATAAGTTCAGTTTTTGAAAACCTATTAAATGAAAAACTTAAAAGCATTGATGACAACCAATATGATTTACTATGGCTTAGTTATTTTGTAAAATCTTTAGACCTATTCCCTATAGCATTTCCTAAGAAAATTAATTCGGAATTAATAAAAAGCCTCAAAAATAACAAAGTAGAGTTCTTCAAGCCAATCCCGACTGACATTAAATTATTCGAAACAGTAAAAAAACCAACAAAAAATGTTTTGCTTTTGAAACACTTAGCAATATTTAAGAATGAGATTGTAGAATAGAAACCGCTACTAACTCGAGTTTTGCGTTAGCCGGGTGACGTGTAAAATTGAAGATTTTTGCCTCTTATAAAGTTAAGTGGTTACATAAATTTATTGCTTGATAATGAGAATTATGCAAAAGCATCTTCGCTAATTGAAAACAATCTAAAAGTAGAAAAGATACCGTTAGTTGTTCCTGTTTTGACTTCGGCAAACGACCAAGGATGGATAGTAACAGCAA
>SEBM01000086.1 GCA_004296145.1 Flavobacterium sp. | reverse complement strand
ATTGAGCTCTTTATTTATAACTGATAATAATTCATTATATGAGATTAATTCATCAACAGTTGGATATTTTTCTAAATAAGTTTTAGGATTGGTAAAAGAAAAGTGATTTTTATTATTACCATTTCTAACATACACATCATATCTATCACCATCTGTAACAAGAATCTTCTTTTTTACAATAACTGACTGACCTTTCTCTGAATCAATATATGACTTGCTAAATTTATATCTGATCGTTTCAATATCAGGAAGAAACTCTACATTCGTCATTAATATATTTAGCCAAATTAATTCTGCATTTTTTGGTTTTAATTTTCCAATGGTTTCTTTTGGAAAACGTCCCTCGTCAATTTTAGTTACGTCTTTAAAATCTTTAGAATACCAAAATCTTTGAGTTACCCAATGTTTTTCTTCATTTTTAAACATTCTAAAAAATAGAATTGTATTACCAATTGAATAATCTTTATAAATACGTATTTCTTGCTGATATTCTAAAGCATCAGCAATGCTTACAACTTTATTTATTTCAGATGCTTTTTGTCCAAAACAATTGGATATTATTAAAAAGAAAAAAATGAAATAACCTTTCATTAAAGTACATTCAAAACCTGTTCCTTAATTTTTTCCAATTCATCCTTCATCATCACCACCAATTTCTGCATTTGTGCATGATTCGATTTAGAACCCATCGTATTAATTTCACGACCCATTTCCTGAGTGATAAAACCTAATTTTCTACCATTAGCTTCAGAACCATTCAATGTTTCAATAAAATAATCCAAATGATTCGTCAAACGAACTTTCTCTTCCGTAATATCTAATTTCTCTAAATAATAGATCAATTCCTGCTCAAAACGGTTTTCGTCAACATTAACCTGTAATTCAGAAATTGCAGTCTGCAAACGGTCTTTTATCGCCTGAACACGTTCCGGATCAAGAGCCAGAGCGTCGTTCATATATTGACGGATATTTCCAATTCTAAGATTAAATTCTTTTTCCAAAGATTCACCTTCGTCTTTTCTAAAACTCAAAATGTTTTGAAGTGCTTCTTCAATGATAACCTGAATCTGTTCCCAGTCATTTTCGTCAATTTCCTCACGCTCTGTTTTTAGCGTATCAGGCATACGAACCGCCATTTTCATCAATTCCGTCACATCAGCATCCGGATAAACTTCCTTAAGCTGAGCAATGTAGTTTTTTACAACAGGAACATTTACCTTAGTCGAAGTTTGTTCAGCCGTGCTTTCGATATAAATCCCGAAATCAATTTTACCTCTTTCCAGTTTAGTCGAAATCTGAGTACGCAAACCCAATTCCATTTCGCGGTAAACAGATGGCATCCTGACATTCAAATCCAAACCTTTGCTGTTTAAAGATTTTACTTCAACGGTAATTTTTTTTGTTGGCAATTGCAAAGAAGCCTTGCCAAACCCTGTCATAGATTGTATCATATAATTGAATATAAAGGCGCAAAGATACTAAAAAACTTAACAGCGGGCGTTTCTAGTTTTTCAGAGCCAAAGTTTTTAAAAATAGTTTGGGCGTCCCTTCGGTCGGGCTATCCGTTCCAATCTTTTTTTTGTCTCGTTAAAAAACGAGACAAAAAAAGGATTTCCACTGCTATCCCTAACGCAAGCTCCCAAATTCATAGAACTTTTAGGAAATATTATTTTTGAAGTGCTTTAGTAACCTGAAGAATATTTTGCTGACTATTACCGATATAAATTTTACCATCAATAATAAAAACAGGACGGCTCAAAAAAGTATAATGCTCCAAAATATATTTTTTAAAATCAGCTTCCGTCAAAGATTTGTTTTTCAAATCCATTGATTTATACAATTGCGCTTTCTTGCTAAACAAGGCCTCATAGCTTCCGGAAAGTTGATACATTTCTTCCAATTCAGCTTCCGTTATCGGATTTTGGCGAATGTCCTGAAAAACCAAATCGTTTTCCGGCAAATTCTTAATGATTTTTCTGCAAGTGTCGCAAGACGCCAAATAATATATTTTGTTCATGATTTTATTTTTTGAGAATACAAAGAAAATTCATTTGAAACTTAAAAATGACTAATTTTAGAAAAAAAACACAATTATGAATCCAGTTTTTGAAGTACACAAAATAATTAGAGAAATTCTATTAAAAATCTTAGACAATCATTCATTAGAACAACTGAATAAAATTCCGCCGGGATTTAATAACAACCTTATTTGGAATATAGGCCATTGCGTTTCAACGCAACAGGTTTTAGTCTACAAATTATCAGGCCTGCCAACACTGGTTTCTGAAGATTATATTCAGAAATATAGAAAAGGATCAAAGCCCGAAGGCGATGTATCACAAGCTGAGGTTGATGAAATTAGAGAATTGCTTCAAAAAACATTAGATCAGGCAGAAACAGATTATAATGATGATGAAATCTTTAAAACATACAGCGAGTATACCACAAGTATGGGTTTCACACTTCGAAATGTTGAAGATGCATTAAACTTCAATAACTACCACGAAGGTATTCATACCGGAATTATTATGAGTATTAGAAAGTTTGTATAAAACAAAAAATCCCGCTCAAAGCGGGATTTTTTTTATTCTATAATAGTTTCAATCGTAACTTTCATTGCGCCGGCACCTTTACTTTTGGTGATGTCCATAAATGCTCTTTTAGAGAGATCAATTTCGCGGGTTTTTACAAAGGGGCCCCGATCGGTAATTTTTACAATTACAAATTTGCCATTGGCTTCATTTGTTACTTTTACTTTTGTGCCAAATGGAAGTTTTTTGTGTGCAGCAGTATATTTACTATTATTGAAGCGACTTCCGTCTGCAGTTTTTTTACCATTAAAACGATCAGCATAGTAGGAGGCATGAGCGTTTTTTTTGTATGGTTTTAGTTTTAAGCCTTTGTCTGTAAATACAGAATCGGTTGGAATTGCGATAATGTTTGGCTTAACATTTTTTGCTGTGTCCTGAATAATTTTAGTTGGTTCTGCTGCTACTTTGTTTTGACTTTGAACAGGAGTAAAATAACTTAAAAAAACCAGTGCAAATAGGTTGATTAGAATGTTTTTTTTAATTCTCATAGTTTATTTTTTTCAGACTTGGGGAGTTTGTACAAATAATATGCCGAGATAAAAAAAGTCCTACATTTTTAGGACTTTTTTTCTATTGGAACCACAGGTTCCATGGTATTCTACTAAAGATCAGTAATAAACCTAATCCGTAGAAAATAGCAAATGTTTTAAATTTAGATTGGCTATCAATAAGTTTTTTATGTTTTGACCATCCAATGGTAATTAATACTATAGCAATAAGGTTGATTAAAGGATGTTCTAAGGAAGTTAATCTCAATTCTGCATTAGACATTTGTCCAAAGGCAGCTTTTCCTAACGGAGAGACAAAATAAAGTATTATCCCGATTAAAAGTTGTGTATGTGTTCCGATCAAAGCAAACAAACCAATTTTACGGTCTTTTGCAGTAAATTCTTTTTTTGAGCTAAAACCAATAAGAGCATTTACAACTGCAATCAATAAAAGCAGTAATGCCAAATAAGCCCAGCCAGAGTGGAGTTTTTGAATAAAATGGTACATAAATTTTTATTTTGTTTAAAACAAATATAACGAAAAAGGAATATAAAAAAACGGCATTGGACTAAAAGTCAATGCCGTTTTTGGTATTTATTTAGATTCTAAATATTAGAAATCGTAACGTAATGCGAAGTTCCAAGTTCTACCGAAACCAAAGTATACTTGGTTGTTTGTAGAAACTCCTTTGTATGTTGGCTGAGTTGGGAAATCAGCTGCAAAGAAGTTAGTTTTTGCTTCAGCAATGTAAGTGTAATCAAAAACGTTGTTTACGTTTAATCTGAAACCTACAGCATTGCTTTTGTTTTTACCAACTAACCATTTGTAAGATAGACCAGCATCAGTAGTACCGTAAGATGGCAATTGTAATGCTCCCCTGTTATCTTCTTTAGTAAAGTTTCCTGGAGAAATAGCAGCATACAATTTGTCAGCATAGATATAAGTTGCATCAACAGTAAAACGAGGTAAGATCTCATAAGTTGCTCCTAAAGATGCAGTTGTTTGAGCAGCATCTCCAACTCTTACACCATCAAGGTATAATGTTGAAGTAGTTCCTCCGCCAATAGGATTGTTTGATGAATCATAACGATTACTTGTACTAGTTCCTTCATATTGCCAGTCTCCAATAGATAGCATACCTGTAATAGTAAGTTTGTCAATTACTTTTGCAGTACCATCAATCTCGATACCAGAGTGGATTTCTGTAATTCCGGCAAAATCATAATAACCTCCTGGGTTGGTAGTATCATTATCATTAGATCTTTGGTATCTGTCTTTCCAAGAAGTACGATATAAGTTCACGTTTGCAGAGAACATTCTTGTACGTAAACCGTAACCAGCTTCGATACCAAAAATTTTCTCGTTTGTTAGGTTACCAGCTACAACTGAAGTATTGTTTGGGTAAACTGCATTAAAGAATGGTTGTTTTGAGTAGTATCCTGAGTTAACAAACACATTATGATGCTCGTCGATGTTGTAGTTAACACCACCTTTTACGTTACCACCTAAGATGTTTTCGTAATCTGTACTTGCCAATTCAGTTCCAGCTTCATATTTGAAATAATCAACTCTTTTGAATCCTTGTTGAGAAAGAGCACCTTGTACGAATGCAGTAAATTTATCAGTTGAATATTCTAATTGAGTAAATCCACCGTACCATCTTACATCACCATCATTGTTGAAGTTGATTTTTTCTTCTTTGTCAGTATCTTTAAATACATTCCAAGCTGCATATGTAGAATAAGTTCCGTATAAAACTCTATTTGGGTTGTTTACATCCAAATTGTCAATGTATGCGTCTGCACCTAATCTGTTGTTTACGTTTTGGTAGTGAAGACCTTTGTATCCTCTTACGTCAACTCCGATATCCCAAGTTAAGTTGTCTGTGAATTTTTTGTTGAAGTTAACAATTGCTCCGTACCAGTTGTGAGAGTTAACAGATGAAATCTGAGAGATACCTGAAGTAGTGTTGTAAACATAATTTGTGGCATTCGTACCAGTTCTTCCTGTAGCAGCACTGTTTTGGAATTGTCCACTAGTTCCGAAAGTTGTACGAGTGTTGTCTGTACCGTTGTATCTGATAACTTCTTGTCCTGTATTCCAACGAACGATTTTGTCATAATCAACTAAACCGTCTGCTGTTCTAAACGTATCACTAGTGTAGTTGTTTCCTCCAGCACCACCTGCTCCTCTAGATCCTCCTCCACGTCCGAAAGAAGCATAAGCTACAGCTGATAATTTAGATGTTTCATTAATTTTAAAATCATAGTTTAATGATGTTACAGGCTTGTGGTAGTAATTTCTTACCATGTTAAAAGCTTGACCATCTTTGTAACCCCAGTCAGAGTTATATTTAATGTTTGGATCAGACTCTGAACCATATTTTTGGTACTGTGCTATAGTGATAAAAGTATTTCTTTGATCATGCCATTGTGGAGCACCAGTAACTGTAAATTGGAAATCGTGTTTGTTGTTTTTTGTAGTATAACCAAGAGCTATATAGTAGTTATCGCCATTAAATTCAGTACCATCTACATATCCATCACCTTGAGTGTGGCTGTATAAAATAGATGCAGAAAGTCCGTTGTCTAATTTTCCTGTATTGTAAGCAACATTCGATTTAAAGAAGTTATCGTTACCAAAAGAAGTACCAATTGTTCCGCCTTTTTTCAAATCCGAAGCTTTAGTTACGTAGTTCATAGTACCCCCAACAGAAGCAATAGCTAATTTAGAAGATCCTAAACCTCTTTGTACTTGAATTGCAGAAGTTACATCAGATAAACCAGCCCAGTTACTCCAGTAAACAGCACCATTTTCCATGTCGTTAACCGGCATACCGTTAACCATTACCGCAACGTTGTTTTGGCTAAATCCACGAACTGTAATTCTTGAATCTCCAAATCCACCACCAGATTTAGTTACATAAACAGATGGAGTGCTTTTTAGCAATTCAGGAAGTTCCTGGTTTCCTAGTTTTGCTTGAATTTCAGTAGCTTTAATTGTAGAAACTGCAACAGGTGTTTTTCTGTCCTTAGCAATATCTATTGTAGTACTTTTAACTACAATTTCTGATAATTCGTTAGAGTTTGAAGCTAAAATAATATTACCTAGGTTTGTAGATGCACCTGAAACAGAAAATTTAACTGTTTTAGATTCAAAACCTAAGAAAGAAATTACCAATTCGCCCGTAGCATTTGGTGAATCGATTGTAAATTTACCGTCGAAATCTGTAGAGGTTGCTGTTGCAGAACCTTTAATAACTACGTTTGCCCCAGGTAATGTTGCACCGGCGGCATCGGTAATCATACCGGTAACTTTGCCTTGAGAAAATGCGGTTGAAACTATCATGAACAATAGTCCAGTAAGTAACCAATTTTTCATTGTCTTCATTTGTCTATTTAGTTTATTGTTTTTGGCAAAATTATAACATTAAAATCAGATAATGTTATCAAAATGTTAAGAAAAGATAGTTTTGACTAATCCGTTGCACATTAAAATGATTATCCTTTTTTACGTTACATAAAATGTGTTTTTTTTAAATTTTAAAGGCTGTTTTTTGTTAAAATCATAATAATATTAATAGCTTTGTAGTCTTAATCTTTAATAAAACAGTGTTTTAGGGGGTAAATTGTAAGTCTTTATACGAAAAAACGCCTTAATTTCAGTTAAATTAAGACGTTTCCAGCATGTTACGAAAATCGTAAGTTATTTATTCTTCAAAAAATGATTCAATAAAAATGAAGTTGAGCTATCATGGGCTTTAACTTTTTTGGTATTTATCTCCTCCAAAATAGAATTTGCCAATTGTTTTCCTAATTCTACTCCCCATTGATCAAAACTAAAGATATTCCAAATTACTCCCTGAACGAAAATTTTATGTTCATACAAAGCAATTAATGAACCTAAAGATTTTGGAGTTAATTTCTGAATTAAAAGGGTATTCGTTGGTTTGTTTCCGGTAAAAACTTTGAAAGGTAATAAATAAGAAGCTTTTTCTGCAGCTAATCCTTGTTTGTCAAATTCTGCCTGAACTTGTGCTCCAGTTTTTCCGGTCATTAAAGCCTCAGTCTGAGCAAAAAAGTTTGACATCAATTTATCGTGGTGATCTTCATTTCCATATAATGGTTTTACGAATCCGATAAAATCTGTCGGAATTACTTTTGTTCCCTGATGAATCAATTGAAAAAAGGCATGCTGAGAATTTGTTCCTGGCTCTCCCCAGATAATAGTTCCGGTTTGGTAATTAACAGGTTTTCCGTCACGGCCAACACTTTTTCCGTTACTTTCCATAGTTGCCTGTTGCAAATAAGGAGCTAATTTTGATAAATATTGTGTGTACGGAATTAAAGCTTCGCTTTCTGCTCCGAAGAAATTATTGTACCAAACACTCAATAAAGCAAGAGTTACCGGAAGATTTTTATCAAATTCTGCTGATTTAAAATGTTCGTCCATTTCATTAGCACCTTTCAATAAATCATTATAGTTATCAAAACCAATCGCCAATGCAATACTTAAACCAACGGCACTCCATAAAGAAAATCTTCCTCCAACCCAGTCCCACATCGGGAAAACATTATCCGGATTAATTCCGAATTCTGTTACTTTCTGAATGTTTGTAGAAACCGCAACGAAGTGTTTTGCAACATCTTCCTGTTTTGCCGATTTCAAAAACCATTCTCTGATCGTTTCAGAATTGGTTAAAGTTTCCTGAGTTGTAAAAGTTTTAGAAACAATCAGAAATAATGTTGTCTCAGGATTTAATTTTTTAATTATTTCGTTTACGTGGTCACCGTCAACATTAGAAACGAAATGAACATTTAAGTGATTCTTATAATATTGCAAAGCTTCAACAGCCATAACCGGCCCAAGATCAGAACCTCCAATACCAATATTTACGATATCAGTAAAAGCTTTTCCGGTAAAACCTTTTCTTTCTCCAGAAATTACTTCACTGGTAAAGTTTTTGATTTTGTTTTTTACTTCATAAACTTCGGGAATTACATTTTCTCCGTCAACTTTAATAGTTGCAGATTCCGGCGCACGCAAAGCGGTATGTAAAACAGCTCTGTTTTCGGTTTGATTAATTATTTCGCCGCCAAAATATTGAGCGATAGCATCTTTCAATCCAATAGAATTTGCTAATTCTAATAAAAGAGAAATAGTTTCCTGACTGATATTGTTTTTAGAATAATCTAATAAAAAGTCATTCCATTGTAAATTGAATTTTTCAGCACGAGCGCTGTCTTGTTGAAATAATTCCTGTATCGTAGTTTCGTGAATTGCGTTATAGTGATTTTGCAGATTTTTCCACGCTTCAGTCCCGGTTGGGTTTGTTGTGTTTAAAGCCATTTTGTTTTTTAATTATAAAAGTGGTTATGAATAGCAAAAATACTGAAATAAGTTTTAATAGCCCGCCGGTTCACAATTATATAACAAAAAGTGACGGAAACGTTTTCGTGATATAAAGTGAAAATCAATGATTTATTTTATAATTTTTTCCAAACTACTAAGGCTTTAACCAATTTTCCGCCTTGCGTTGTATTGCTGACTTCATATTGTATTTTGTCATTATTAAATGTAAAAGATCGTTTTTGTACTGTGTTTTCCCAATTCGGAAACGAAGCAGTTTTTATTTTAAACGTAATAATCTTTCTGGTTTCATCGATTTCATATTGTCCAAAATGAGAATTACTTCCTTGTACGATAGAAATATTTTCTTCTGGAGTTGCTTTGTTTTTATCTCCAGATGCGACTTTTAGTCTTTCATTTTTATAAATCTGAATCGCATAATTGCCTTTTTCATCAAAAAACAAAATTCCTTTTGGATCGGTTCCGTATGGATATGTCTTAGTATTATCAGGATTTATATTTTCGACAGAAACCAATTTCCACGAACCTAAAAATGAGTTTTCAGATTTTTGTGCAGTTATAAAATTTACAACAAGAAGCACAATTAATAAGGTTGATATTTTTTTCATCTTAATAATTTATTTTAATGATTTGACCATTTTTATTTCCCGCAATACTTTCTAAATATTCCTTTATTAAATCTTCATTTGGAATGTCCGCTACTTTTCCAGGACTAATTACATTTATTCGGATTCCTTTTTCAAGTTCTAATGAAGTAGCAAGAACAAAACTGTTAATTCCACCATTTACAATTGCTTTGCTAATATTGTTTTTTACAGGTTTGTCGGCCATTTTTCCTGATGTTAAAGTAAAAGATCCATTTTCGTTTAAATAATTTTGACCAATTAAAACAAGATTTATCTGTCCCAATAATTGTTCTTAATGCCAATATTTAATTTTTCTTCGTCAAGCGAAAGTAAATCTCCTGTATAACAATCTCCCGCAACACAAACATACGCGTCAATGTTTTTAACTTGTTGAAATAATTCTTTAATGGAATTTGAGTCAGAAATGTCAACTCTAAAATCACCCGAATTTCTTCCCGCAGTTATCACTTCGTGGTTTTTGATGAATGCAGGTTCTAATATTTTGCCGATGGCACCGCTTGCTCCAATTAATAGTATTCTCATTTTTGTAGTTTTTTAAATTAATATCCATACAAAATTAGAGGGCAGAGCGATATTTAAAATTGTACGATTTGGGGTTAAAACTGTATTTTTGTAGTATGACAGACAAGAACTTATACATTCCTTTTGAAGTTGATTTTAGAGAATTAAGTCAGTTTCCGAAACTCATTAGAAGGAATAATTTCTTTGAGCTGATCTATATAGTTGATGGAACCGGAATTCAGATAATCAATAACAATACATTTCAATATCAAAAAGGAAATTTGTTCCTGATTACGCCACAAGATTCACATTCATTTGAAATCACAACTCCTACAAAATTCTTTTTTCTTCGTTTTAATGAATATTACATTAAATCAAATTCGTCAGGAATTCAGATGGAAACTGTTCAGCGAATGGAATATATTCTTCAAAATGCAAGCCATCGTCCGGGATGTATTTTGAAAAATCATATTGATAAACCTTTGATTGCTTTATTAATTGAATGTATAATTAATGAGCAAAACAATCAGCAGATTTACCATCAAAAAATAACGGAGCAAATTGTAAATGCAATCATCACGATAGTAGCAAGAAACATTGCTTTGAAACTTCCTAAAAATATTAAGGAAAGTACTGGCGAAATGGTACTCGAAATATTGCATTACATTCAGGAGAATATTTTTAATCCTAAAGAATTAAAATCTAAAAAAATAAGCGAGCATTTTAATATTTCACTCAATTATTTAGGGCAATACTTCAAAAAACAAACCGGTGAAACGTTGCAGGATTATATTTTAAATTATAAATTACGATTAATCGAAGCCAGACTTTTAAACAGCGATATGCGTATCAATGAAATTGCAGACGAACTTAATTTTTCCGACGAAAGTCATCTCAATAAAGTGTTCAGAAAACATAAAGGCATTAATCCTTCAGAATTTAGAAAGAAATTTGCGAAATAATATCGTTTCGTTTGATTAGATTTTAATCTTTTTCCAGGCTGTTATTAATTCTCCATCTCCAGTGATGTCAGAAATTTCAAAATATTCAAGATGATGTTTAGATGTTTTCTTAAATAGTTTTTTAAAATCTTTGTCGATGGTATATTTATCATTTAACATGAAAGTGAAAGATTCAATTTCTTTCCAGCCATCTTTTTTAAGGCTATAAATTATGATTGATTTGTATGCGCTGGCACAAGAAGAATAATATTGTGCGATTTCACATTTTCCATCTTCATCGATATCACCAATATTTATGATGCTGCTGGGATGGCAACAATTTGAGTCCGTTAAAATTCTTGATATTCTATTATCTGTGAAGTAGTAGGAATCGCCTTCTTCGCAATAGTTTAAAGCATGTAAAACAAATACAGAATCATCTTTTCCATCCCCGTTTAAATCGTCTAAATTTTGAAACCCTTCATTATAAAATTCACGCAACGTTTCCTTTTTAATTCAACATCGTTTTATCATCGTACAGTTTCAAAATATTTGAAGTGATTTTAACTTATTATTTAATTTTATGAATAATTTATAATTAAAT